>JAUVBP010000175.1 GCA_030591125.1 Candidatus Woesearchaeota archaeon
ATTCTTGGGGAGGGTGAATTGAATGGTTGCTCTGTTCTATCTTTTAACGCCGATGTGTTGGTAAAAATCAACTTTACCTATATCGTCGAGTCTGAAGTCGCCATAAGACTCGACAACAACCAATCCTGCATCCTCCATGACTTCAATCACTTCTTGTCTTCTTAGTGGATAGAATGTGAGATCGCCTTTTTTCCCTGATGGCCTGTGTACATATCGCATCACAATATGGTCGTCCTCAATCTTGACTGGAAAGCCAGCAACAGTATCACTGCAATAATAGAACTTTTTCGAATACTTGAAGTTTTTTTCAGGGTCTTTCAGTATGTGGTCGCGCTCTTCAAGCATGTGATCATAGTTCCTATGGTCGATGACAACAAGGCCTTCAGGTCTGGCAGTTTTCGTGAAATTCCTGACAACTTGAAGTTGCTCGTCGTGGGTCATCATATATGTGAGTGAGTTTCCTAAGCATAGTACTGCATCATGAGAATCTTTCAGTGTGTCTGGGAGATCTCTCCAATCATAAGTATGTATGGTGGGGGGGTTAAGGCTGTGTGCGTGTATGTTCTCAACCGCTTGCTTTACAAATGCGGGATCAATCTCGTTACTGGTGACGTCAAATCCTGCGTTGATCAGCTGGATTGTGTCAAATCCATCACCCATTGAAGCATCAAATATCTTATTGCAGCCATATCTTCGCAAAAGCTTGGCAAAGAAACCATCTTCTCCTTTGATTCTCTTTGGCCAATCTATGAATTCTGTACAGAGTTCGGCCAGTATATCATTCACATCAGACATCTTGGATTTCACCACGTTTCAGGAGTCATTATTATGTATATTAAGTTTCTTACTGAAAAAATAGTCAAAAAGAGAAACCTTTATATTGGCTATAGGATTATGACTATTTCGGGCCTGATAAAATGGAAAATCAAGAAGTCAAGTTGGACTTGAGAGATAAGAAGATCTTGTACCACTTAGATTTTCATGCAAGGATGTCTTACTCAGAGCTGGCAAAGAAAGTTGGGCTCAGTAAACAAGGTGCAGAGTATAAGGTCAACAGGCTGGTTGAAAAAGGAGTGATCAAAGGGTTCTATCCTGTCATAAATGTACCTCGCATGGGTTATTCGCATTGTAGGGTCATGTTGGTATTGCGGAATGTCACAGAGGAAAAAGAGAAAGAGATAATCGATTACCTGGTCAACGACCCGAGATGGTTCTGGGTATTCACAGTACAAGGGGTTGTTGACATCCTCTGTGGTATGTGGGGGCGGAACATGCTTGAGTTCAAAGAAGCAGTCAACGATCTGTTATCGAAGTATGGCAGATACATCAGATCAAAGACAGAGACTGTAGCAACAGATGTCATTCATTACCAGCACAGATATCTTCTCAATGAAAAGAGGACTGAAGAGATAAATACAAGGATAACGACTGAACATGTCAAGATAGACACGAATGACGAAGCGATTCTCAAACAGTTATGCAGGGATGCAAGGATGCCCATTGTAAAGATTGCAGAAAAAGTGGATATGTCCCAAAAGGTGGTGTCGTACAGGATAAAGAGGCTGGAGAAAGAACAGATAATTCAGGGATACAGGCCAATCATAGACCATAACAAGCTAGGATATACTTATTACAAGATACTGATCAACATCAACTATGATGATATGGCTGAAATAAAGAGACTTTACGCGTACATAAAAGATGACCCGATTGTCCTCTACGTTGTAAAAGGTGTATGCTTTCCAGAAGACATCGACCTCGAACTTATGGTGAAAGACAATCAAGAGCTCACAAGATTCATAAGGGATCTTAAATTCAAATTCTCTACGTTGATCGGAAACTACAAGATGTTCATGTTCATTGATACAAAGAAAGTCAGATATCTCCCCTATGGGTTATGAATATCATTTTCTGCTCCGAAAGTCTCAGCCAATCTGCTGAACAACGATCAGTTTCTTTGAACTCATTATTTAAACAAACAAAAAATTTATATATCTATAAGTGTAGGTATTACACTAAGAATTGTTTTACGATTATGCGGGGATGTTTTCACGATGTTCAACAATGATCTTGGTAAAAGATACGGCAAAGCATTAGTATTTGGTACTGGCGGCGGGAATGATATAGTCAGTGCTGTGCTTGCTGCGATGTATCTTAACAGGCAGGGTATAGAGACTGATGTGGGGGGGATACTGAGTCCTGCTGCAGTACACACTTTTTCAGGACAACCAGAACAGGTGATCAATGAGATTGGTGCAGATCTGAAACGGCATATACCTTCTAAGACCCCTGTTGAGATATCATTGATCGATGCGAAGCTGCCGCAGCTGACCAGGAGTTTAGGCATGCCGATCGATAATTTTTATGGTCTCTCTATCCGTAGTGGGACTTCTGCTTTAGTCGACGGGCTTGAAGAGCTCGTAGCAGCGAACAGCTATGATCTTGTCGTTGCGGTCGATGTCGGTGGGGACATACTCGCAAGAGGAAGGGAGGACCCTACACTACTGTCTCCTGTGATGGATTTTACTTCGCTATACGCAGTCGGTCAGTTGAGTGTCGACACTCTGTTGGTGGAATTTGGTCTTGGCACTGATGGGGAGCTGAGGCCTGAGGGTATATGGGAGATCCTGAAAGAGCTGAAAGACAGGGACCTGTTGCTTCATGAAGGGATGATAGGTCCTGACGACTGTGAAGTCAGCAGTTTCAGGAGGCTTTTTGACCAGGTCGCAGGCATAAGAAGAGGGCATACGGCAGTCATGACTCTGCAGACATTGGATACTGAGACGCCATCTGAAGACATCATATCAGATTATCACTCAGGTTTCCGGATAGGTGATAGCAGATGGAAGAACGTATTTCCTATCACTCTGCCGCATCAGACATTCGGACGGACGTATGTCATCGACGCAAAAGGATTTGCACAATCAAGGAATCAGACAGCATTCTCTTATGAGAATCCTCTTGAGCAATACATCAGGTTGAAGAGGATTCCTGAATGGAAGACTGAGTTGGACCTTCATCATCTCTGGAGCGGGGATGGCTGGAGGACTGAAAGTATGGAGGGGTATTGTCTATGTTCGCTCGTGATCCCGACTGGCTTGGAGAATGACATGAGAAAGGATATTATTGAGCATGGCATCAGGTACATGAAGGAGAGGAAGCGTGATGCGGTCTTGTTGTTGAAAGAAGATGCTGATGGCGCGGGTACTGGCAGTCTCTATAGGGTTGATGCAGGCAGATTCAGCTTGGTTTCTGCATCAGATGATCAAGGTTCTAAGAACTTCTTGGAAGAGACAGGGAAACTGATAGGACAATATCAGAAATAAGCGCATAATTCTGTGTTTTTGGGTCATTAATACACAAAACTCCGAAACTTTTATATACTTGTAAGTGTACATATTACACTAAGAGAAA
>JAUVBP010000128.1 GCA_030591125.1 Candidatus Woesearchaeota archaeon
AGAGTCCAAGAAGAAGCTTATTGCGGCCATATCCGAGGCCAGGCGCCTTGTAAAGAAAGGAGGTCTTGTTGCTGTCATCGACATGAATCCGTACAATCCTGTCACTCGGAGTGTCATAAAAAATAATGAGATAGACTCTGCAGTATCTTTGGGAGGTTTTAAGAGAGGGATATTCCCAACTACGCTTGACTTGAGCGAATGTTCTGGAATCATGGAAAGATCAGGACTGGAAGTCAGGTATGGAGAGTTTTTGATATTCTTTCCTGAATTTTTGTCATTCCTGCGTCCGCTTGAGAGGTTCATTAAGCACATACCTATCGGAGGGCTATATATTGCCGCAGGGATCAAAAGAGAGTGAATATGTTTTTTGGAAGGTGATTGGAGATAAAGAATACATTAGCGCTCGTCAAGAACATGCTCCTTAGCAGGGTCTATGGGACACCATATAAGATGAACCTTATGGTCACTGCAGCATGCAATAGCAGGTGCACTACCTGTAATATCTGGAAGGAGTTCAAGTCAAACCCTTCGATGATAAAGGATGAGCTCAGCCATGTAGAGATCGTAAAGATATTCAGAAAGCTTCCAAAGACTGTCAGCTGGCTGAGCCTTACTGGAGGGGAGCCATTCATGCGTAAGGATATCCCTGAGATAATTGACGCGGCAATCAGGCACGTGCCTAACCTGAGGTTGATAAGCATACCATCTAATGGTCTTCTTCAGGATAGGATACTGAAGACCATAAGAAGTCTGACAGGCAGGAGGCATCCTGATATCATATTGACTTTCAGCGTGGATGGACCTGAAGCGGTGCATGATAAGATAAGAGGTCTGAAAGGGGCATTCAAGAAGACCTGGGACACGTATACAAAGGCGAGGAGACTCGTCCGCCACGATAATGATTTTCAGGTGGCTATAGAGACGACAATATCTGCAGGAAATGCCGAACACCTCTTACCATTCCATCAGAAGCTTCTTGACAAAGGACACAAGATTGCTGTCACGGTGGCACATGATGCTTATCTATACAAGAATGAGCATGATAAATCTTTCTCTCCCCGGAAGAAGATGAAGGAGGTGAAAGGGTTGGTAAGGCTTTTCGATAGCCATCTTTCATTATTGAACCCTCAGACGTTCATAGAGCGACAATACCTGAGACGGGTACCTGAGTTCCTGATGGACCCGAAGAAGAGGGTGGTGCCTTGTGAAGCATTGGTATCATCATTCGCGATGGACTCGAGAGGGAACATGACTCCATGTCTGATGTGGGGGATGGATCTTGGAAACGTGCGTGAGCACGCTTATTCTATATCTAAGATATGGAAATCAAAAAAGTTCAAGCGTGTACGCAATGCGATAAAGGCTGAGAGATGTCCCAATTGCTGGACTCCTTGCGAGGCATACCAGAGCATATTCTGGGCAATGCTTAAGCTGAAACTGATCCCGAGGTGATGGTGTTGAGTCTGCGACGTGTTTCAAGAAAACTGTCTTCGTCAGGAGGGGTCATATTCGTATTTCTCATATTGTTCTTTTTAATCCAGTCTTTCTTCATGACAGCACCGTATGTGAACTTGGAATACTTGTATGGGACTGCTACTATGAAGATTGCAGAACATGGATTCTCTACAGACATATCCTATCTGGATTATTATTTCAGGGACATATCCAATCCATTGTTCACTTCTATGATGTCAGCGCCTTTGGTGCATCTGTTCGGGTTTTCAGAATACTTGACTCGTCTGCCGGTTGTCCTGCTTTCCTTATTGCTCATCTGGGCAGCATATTCATTTGTCGACAGGTTCCTGAATAGGCGGGCTGCGATCATGGCATCTCTTCTGCTCACATTTAATGTGCTGTTCTGGTCTTTTTCGAACAAGGCATACACTGACGTGCCATTCACGGTTCTCGTATCATTGTCGATCATGTCGTTGATATATTCACTATCAGAACGTAAGATTCTCTTTTCAGTCCTATCCGGCCTAATGATATCTCTTGCGTTCATAACAAAGATAATTGCGAATATTGTGTACCCTCTGTTTCTTATGATCTTTGTCCTCTATTTTGTGGGCCAGAAGCGTGAATCTGTGTCTTTTTATATCAAGAAGGCAATATTGCATTTCAGTCCGTATCTGGTGTTCTCTTTGGTGATGATACTGCCTTATTTCTTGATGATGTTGGATACTTTCGGGTTCATAATGCATCCCGGACTGGTCAATCTTGTATTCAAAGACGGGATAATGTTGCCGTTCATCATCAGGTTCCTTGGATATCTGTCTTGGTTGGGGATATTTGTCTTTTTGCTTACGCCAATCATCATCTTTGACTTTCACAAGAACTCGTTGCGGAGATTCCCTTGGAGTAAATGCAGCATATACCTCATGATCCTCCTGTTCAATGCTCTGGTATTGTTCATCACCCGAAATAAGCTGCATTTCATGGGGGAGATGGACTTTGGAGGATTTGATGCGCTTCTTCCAGGGTTCATGATTAGTATGATATTATATGTCGCGCTCTTTGTCGGGGAGATATTGGTGGTGAACATGTTCTTCTGGACAAGGTCAAGTTTTGTGAAGCGCAGCCTGTTCACTTGGCTGGTCTTCCTTACTTTTGCGATATCCATAGCACGGCCCACACAGCGGTATCTCATGATAGTGTTGATACCTCTCGTGATATATCTTGCCGACAGGTGCACCAATCTGAGGCAGCTTACTTTGGATAAGCGCCTGAGGGCCGGATTATCCCTGTTTGTTTATGCGAACATATCTTTGCTGGTGCTGATGTGCCTTTTTGTGAGTGCTTATCAGCAGAGTCTTGGTGAAGCCTCGGCTGAGATAGCTCACTATGTCAATGATCATGACATTGTTGCAGGCCTTGAGTTTGAGCCGAAGTCTCACTCGTATTACCTGTTTGAGGATCAGGGACTGTACCCTCTTGAGGATGTATCTCTTGCGTTGAGAAATTATTCCCGACCATATTTTGCTGGGCCGATCAATATGATAAATACTGACGAGTATGAAGTTATATACTCCGTAACTGTAGAGTCTTTCTGGATCAGGATAAAGGAGTTTGCTGTCGCAAGGCGCATCGATGCTGCCGAAAGCTAGCACAGTTTCGCTTATTTAAATGAAACGACATCTTTAATAATTGGATTTCAAACTTCGAAAAAATGGCAAAAAAGAAGATGAGACGCTGGATGCTGAGCATACTCATGCCTGCTTACAACGAGGAGGCGACGATAGAAGAGATTGTCCGGAAGATAGATGCGGTGGATCTTCGCCATCTTTCAGGCTCGAAAGAGCTCATAATAGTCGATGATGGCTCAAAAGACAGGACGGTGGATATAGTCAAGCGTCTGCAGAAGAGATATAAGTATATCAAGTTCATAAAGCACACGCGTAACCGGGGCAAAGGCGGGGCCATAAAGACTGCTATCAAGCACGCCACAGGGCAGATCATGATTGTGCAGGATGCTGACCTCGAGTATGATCCGAGGGATTATGTCAAGTGCATTACACCTATACTCAAAGGCAAGGCCAAGGTCGTCTATGGGTCAAGGCGCCTTGATAAGCGTAACAGGCAGCATTCTCACTTCTCATTCTATCTCGGAGGTGTGGGGATAACACTGATATTCAACATGCTTTTCTTCACAAGACTGACAGATGAACCTACCTGTTATAAGACGTTCAGGTCTGATGTCATAAAGAAGATAAAGATAGATGGAAACCGGTTTGACTGGGAGCCTGAAGTGACTGCAAAGATAGTGAAGCGAGGCATACGGATCCACGAAGTCCCTATACGATACTACCCCCGCACTGAAGATGAGGGTAAGAAGATACGCTGGAAAGATGGGGTGGATGCGGTCTGGACCATGTTGAAGTACCGTTTTATCGGAAGAGGATTTTAGGAGGTAATGTCCATGGAATTTTTGACCCTTATGTTGTTCCTCGTCTTGACTCTTGGATTCGGTCATTCAATCACATTCTTCATAAAGTGGGATTCTCCTATCTATGAGCGGATATTCCTCACTGTGGGTTTTGGTCTCGGAGCTTGGCCAGTGGTAGGTATCATGCTCAATCACCTCAAGATACAGCTTTACTGGCCGATATTCCTTGCCCTCAGCCTGATTGTTC
>JAUVBP010000067.1 GCA_030591125.1 Candidatus Woesearchaeota archaeon
AGGGATCTCAAACGGTACTCATCAACAGGATGGGGCGGCATGCAGTACATCCCTGTCCTGGAATACCTGCAGATGGCAGGCCGTGCAGGAAGGCCAAAGTTCGATACGGTCGGTGAGACCATATGCATAGCCCCTACTGAGCAAGAGAAAGAGAATATCAAAGAACGTTACATCCAAGGGGTTCCTGAGGATATCTATTCAAAGCTTGCAGTGGAGCCTGTCCTGAGGACATACCTCCTTTCGCTCATAGCCACAGAGTTCGTGCGGTCAAGGAAAGAGATAGTCCATTTCTTTGCACGCACTTTCTGGGCTCACCAGTTCAGGGACATGCCTAAGCTGGAGTCAATCATAGACAAGGTACTGGATCTTCTCGAACGCTACGAGTTCATAGTCACGAAGCAGAAGTCTGGAGATTTCATGGATGCAGACGAATTGAAAGAAGAAAGCGAGCACATCATCCGCCCCACACTTCTCGGTCGCAGGGTCGCACAACTCTACGTGGATCCGCTCACAGCACACCATCTGATAAAACGCATCCGCCGCTCGACAGAAAGGATGGTAAGCCCATTCGGGATCCTGCAGATGATCTGTAACACTCTTGAGATGCGTCCCATGCTACGCGTCAAGACAAAAGAGTTCGACAAGTTCAATGAGCAGTATGCAAAGTTCGAGTCAGAGATACTGCAGAAAGAGCCAAGCATATATGAGGCAGAGTATGATGAGTTCCTGGCATCAGTGAAGACTGCTTTCTTCATGTATGACTGGATAGGTGAGAAGGATGAGGAGTTCCTCTATAATGAATATGACATCCGTCCTGGTGAGACAAGAATGAAGATTGACAGGGCCGACTGGCTCCTATACTCGTGTGAAGAGCTGGCGAAGCTGATGAGTTTCCATGATATCATCAAGCACATATCGAAAGTACGTTTCCGCCTGCGCTACGGCGTGAAGGAAGAGCTGCTTCCTCTCCTGAAACTGAAAGGCATAGGAAGGGTCCGTGCAAGGAAACTGCATAATGCAGGCATAAAGGACATCGGCGGAGTCAAGCGCGCAGACGTGACATCTCTTGCACAGCTCGTAGGAAAAGCCACTGCATTGAGCGTGAAGAAGCAGGTCGGTGAAGACATAGAAGCAGCAATAGTCCCTGACAGGAAAAGAAAAGGCCAGATGAGTCTGGGTAAATATGCGTAACGTCGGGCGCTGAAGGGTGAGTCTGACTTACCGTCCGCAGTAATGGACACAGGAGGGTATAAATATGAAATTTCATCAGATAATCTTGATAACCATCAGCCTATTACTGATAACAGGGTGCAGTGCTGGAGATGCACAGAAATCAACTATAACACAGCCAACAGTTAAAGTTTCAGAGCCAAAAATCTCTGTCTGTGATCAGCTAGCTTCAGATCTTGACAATAACCTTGGCAAAGGATTGGCAACACCAGAAGATCTCATTGTTGGTGGGACATTAGTGGATATCGCTGGACCTGAAATACATGACTATCCAGGTCATATTGATGACAGACCCTCCGATTTCCACTATGAATTGACGTTCCAAGGGAAAAGCAAGACAGCAACCTTTAAGTTTTACACAGACGAACAGATTGAAGTACCTTTATCAGAAGGCAAGTTCTATAAGTTCAACCTGCTGAGAGCTTATGGTGCTATTACATCAATGGGGCCGCACAACGGAATGTTCAGTTATGAAGAAAATATTTTCCTGCCTGTTACTTGCTGATAATCAGGAAAGTTAGAGAGAATATTAAGCAAATAATAAGAATTCGCACTGGACGGTAAGTTCGACACCTTCCCCTGGCGCTTGCGACCGAGTTTTATGATTTTTCCACTTGGTAAAATTCTATGATATTACCTTCCGTATCTTTTACTTGAAAGAGCATATATTTCCCGATCCTTTCCAGTGGCAGAACAATTTTACATTCTTTGCTTTTGACTAAATCCTGCATTTTATTGACATCTTCAACTTCTATATTTGGTACAACATTATTGCCGCTGGAAATTGTTTCGCCATCTATTTTTGGATTAAAGAGAAGAAAGGTAATATTGTCAAAATCGAATGAACTCATTCTCTCATTTTTAGATGATATTTTGACATCAAAAATAGCTTCATAGAATTTTACCGCTCTATCCATATCTTTAACTGCTACATAAATTGCTTTGATTTGTGGTTTCATAGTCAAAAATAAATAGCAGGCATTAATAAACTTTTGGCGATTTTTTCAAACCCTCCTTTAGATGACTAGCTAGATATTAAATAAGGGTCTTTTCTTACCCCTACATTTTTGGCAAAAATAGATAAATTTATATATTTGTAGGGCTAATAATACCTTATGAGGATCAGGAAGAAGAAAGTAGGGAATGACTGCTATCTATATCTAGAGCACTCATATAGATCAGGTCCTAAAGTAGTCAAGAAGGAGATTTATCTTGGTAGTGAAATCCCTAAAGATATAGAAGAACTCAAACTTAAACTGAATTATCAGATCATGCAGGAACAATACTTTGATAAGTTCAATCTGATAAAGAAGAGATTCTCGCACGAATTGAAGAAAATGCCTCCTTCTGCCAGAGCGAAATACCTTAACTATTTCATGGTCAAATTCACATATGATACGAATAGGATAGAAGGTAGTACAATAACCTTGAAAGAGACTGCGAAGATCCTCGAAGAGGGGATCACCCCA
Organism: Candidatus Woesearchaeota archaeon; assembly: GCA_030591125.1. Taxonomy (GTDB): domain Archaea; phylum Nanobdellota; class Nanobdellia; order Woesearchaeales; family UBA11576; genus JABMQF01. The sequence goes on from JAUVBP010000067.1 coordinate 2,700, forward strand.
GAGAATAAGCCGTTATCCGATGTCAAAGAGGCTGAGGCGCATAAGGATGTCTTCTACGATATGATCAGTTACAAAAAGGACTTATCCATATCGACGATTCTGAAGTGGCACAGGATGCTCCTGAGAATGACCCAGCCTGACATTGCAGGAAAGATCCGCAAGCATCAGGTGAAAGTAGCGGGAAGCAGGACTGAGTTCCCTTTTCCTGCAGAGTTAGATGTCCTGCTAGAAGAGTCCATTAGATGGTACCATAAGAACAAGAAAAAGCTGCACCCAATAGAATTAGCAGCCCTCGTCCATCTTAAGTTCGTCTCGATACACCCGTTCACAGACGGCAACGGCAGGATATCACGTCTGCTGATGAACTTCATATTGAACAAACACGGATTTCCGATGCTGAACATCAAGTACTCAGATAGAGACAGCTACTATAACTCTCTCGAAAGATCGCAGACAAAGAAACAAGACAAGATATTCACACTACATATATTCAGAAGATACCTGAAAGAATGCAAGAGGTATGCCTGATAAAAGACCTATTTTTCAATACTTTTTTATACCTATTTCACTTCAGAAACAACAAGAATATCATGGACGCGGACGGCGTTTAACCCGTAGTTAAGCTTCTGGCGTTGAAGTCTGACTTACCGTCCACAGAAGTTGACTCCGAAAAAGCGAGACTAACAGATACGAGAGCAATGATATGCATAACGCAAACGGAGTTCTGTTCCTATCTGGAGCTTACGAGGATCCGTTATGCTATTCTGTTTCATAATATCCTTTGGAGAGAGTTCAAGTGGTTTTTTCTCTACGTAGTCACCACAGGTCATCCTGCCATATACGCCAACTCTCTCTAGCTCTTGAGAACCTTTCCGGGCAAGTTCTGCAATAGTGTCCCCCTCGCGTACCGTTATCTTCTGCTCGATAAAAAAACAACAGATATTGTACCCCACTCTGGTCTGGATCCCATCATTCTCGAATGTAACTCTCCTGTTTTCTTCAACAGATGAAGGGTAAGTATAGCCATAACGACTTATATTTGAAGAGCACCTATTTACTTCAGCATTCCCGATAGTGAGAGCCATAATGACTGCGAGTCCTGTTATCATAACGGACGATGTAGGGATGCAATATATAAATTACTATGTTTTTGAGTAAATACGAAGAGACTATTTAAATTTCGTATAGACTTTGTCATACAATATCTCAACTCCCGAGACCAACGGAGTTATATAGAAAAATGCCTATTATACTTTAACAATAAGAATTTGTGACCTGACGAGAACTGCAAGTTCTGCTCCGGGCGCTGACCGTTCAACCAGCAGCAGTTCACTCCTTCATCTTATACACAAACACCCTGCTGAAGTCCTGGTGCGTGAATGCAAACCGGTCTCCATGTGCAGTTATAGAGAGTTTTTGCATCATCCTTCCAGTATTCTTGGGTAGTGTGGTTATGTACTCCCTTTCGAAATGCGTCGGATGAACAAGACTGCCCTTCTGTACAATACCCTCACCACCATACACTGGCCTGTAGAACTGTAACATATGTATCTGAAAATCCCTTGCGCGCCCTGAAGCGACCATGAAATCTTTGCCGAACGCAAATTTTGTCAATGGGTCCACATCATACGGCTGTTCAATCTCCACTGCATATTTACCGATCATCTCATGGAGCTCTTCTCCATCATACCTACTTATACCATTATCGACTGGAAAGTACAGCCCACCATTGAAGAAGCCTAATCGCAGGGTAAGGTCCTGCAGGCTATTGCTACCACCATGATCACGAGGGAAATGGCCTTGATAGACAACATTGAATTCATCTCCACTGACCTGGAGCACATACCTTATGCTCGTCTTCACTGATGCGCTTACGAATACATTGCCTTCCCGTATGCACACATCGTGGAAGAATATGTCTTTTTCATCCACTTTCTGCTCTGCAAACTTTGTCAGCTTATTGCCTGCATGCCTCTGCAGCTGTTTTGTCTCGGCAGCCTCTTTTTCAAGGTCATGCCTTTCAAGAGCATCTCCATTAGTTAGGAACATTATCCCTTCATGCACGCTGATGCCCGGGAATACAGGGGAGAAGATTGCCTCCATATGACCTCCAAAGTACTGTCGGAAGCCATACCTTACCTGCCAGTCATTGGTCTTCTCTCCATCAGTGAACTCATGGAGCATCCCGGTCTTGTCAAATATGTATAATCTTCCATCAGCAGAATAATCTATCGCAACAGGAGGTGAATCGATCTTGATGATCCGCTCCAGCTCGAATGGCTGTTCTCTTCCTTCATTCAATCCTGCAAACTTCTCCAGGTTCTTCCTGTTCTGATTGATCATGATCCTTGCCCAGGAAGGTGCGTTCTTGGATTCCATATAATTGCCACCCTCGATGTCATGAGCTATGACTCCTATGAACTGGGCAGACTCCTCACCCATCCTTTCGAACTCAAAATCAATCATTGCGTCAAGATAACTGTCTTTTGTGACACCGCGTTCTCTCATCAGAGATATAAACCGCTTGAGGCTAGATCCTTTCTCATAAGAACCGACGTATCCTTTTCCAAAAACAAAAGAACCATGTATTACAAGATAAGGAGAGAGAGCTATAAGCTCATCTGTTGGCAGGTCCCGTATCCTGGATTCATCATAGACAAAAGTATTGTATCCTTGTCTTTTGACCTTGCTTTCATCAGGGATTATCTCAAAGTGCTTAGCCAGCATCTCAAACGACGGTCTATCCAGGTAGGCAGTCTTCTCATCATAGGGGTATTCCATCGTAAGCCATGGTTTTTCGATTTGATATTTATGACTTTCTGAGGTATATAAATAGTTTAAGAGATAGCTCAAAAAGAAAGAAAGCAGGCTTAGCCTACAACATAAATAAAGGAGATATCCTCAGAACATATTCTTCCCATGACACGAATCATACACTGCCTTGATTATCCTCTTGCTCTCACCCACATAACTGAAAGGGTCGGTGATCCTCTCAAGGGTCTTCTCTCCGAGCTTACCTAAGACTGTCTCGTCCTCCATACACAGCTCCAGGAACTGCCGTTTCTCTTCATATGCCTGAGTGGCCAACCTGGCAGTAAGGTCATGTGCGTCTTCCCGGGTCATTGGCTGTTCAGTCCTGCGCCCATCTGTCAGGTAGGTCATCACCTGCTGCGCTGTCGTGACTCCATAAGTCCTCTCTACCCTTTCCCGGCTCCGCTCTTCATCAAGCTGGAGCTTGTGCACCACACCAGCCATCCTCCTGACCGTATGGTCACTGAACTTGAACACACCATCAAGGACTATCCTATCTGATGCTGAAGCGCGGAGGTCTCTTGCATAATCGAATGTGATGGTATCCGCAATAGTGGTCAACGCTCCTTTCATATACGCAAAGCAGGACACTGCCTGCTCTTCTGCAGTAGGGTTACCGCCCTTTGCGTCCTTGTGTGGCATCGCTGAGCTTCCTTTCTTTCCGAGAGGGAAAGTAAACAGCCTGACGTCATCACTCCTTGCCCATCTTATATAATTAGCAAGCCCTGCGATAGTCCCTATTGTCCTGGTGACTGCCGCTACGACATCAAACATATACTCTCTGCCAGCTATCTGTGCAGGTGCAATCATGTTGCCTATGCCTAGACGTCGGCAATACTCCTCCTGAAGTTCCATGCCGTCGATGCCTAATGCGACAGCAGAATGGTGATTGCCTGTCGCATCTGCCCATTTTCCGACGATAGAATTCTCATGCGCATAGACCAGCCTGCTGATATCAGAGTTGAGCATCTCTGCATAGAATGCGAATGGTCTTCCTGCAACAGTAGGTAATGCATCATACCAATGTGAAGTGTCCTGGTGAGGCACATCGTACCAGTCATGCCTTGCTCTCTCAATCACGATGTCCCTGAGGTTCTCTACAGAATCAACAATGACCTCAAGCGACTTCTTGAGCTGCAGTGCCTTCGCAGGCTCTGTCGTATCCGCACTGGTCTTTGCCTTATTGATATGCGTTCCCGCTGAAGCGCTGACTTGTTCACCAAG
>JAUVBP010000209.1 GCA_030591125.1 Candidatus Woesearchaeota archaeon
GCTCTCTACAGATCCCAGTATCTCTTCGACACTATCCTCTTCTGGAGCATCCATCTTTATGCAGCTCCATGAGCCTTGTGCCTGGGTGCACATAGTGAATGTGTTGTCTACTATGTATGTCCTGACATCTCCCGAATCCATAGACATATCCATACGGATATTCTTGCCAGATACGTACTGGGTCATAGAGTACCTTTCCATATCAGGATCATCTGATCGCACGTCATACTCGACCATATATTCAAGATTCCTCTTCTTTGTGACGTAATCTATGAATCTCTCGCTGAGACCACTGTTGAACCCTTTCTCTGATGCTGCCTCAGCACTGCCTTCCTCAAGCGCATCTGCTTCATCAGCCAGGTCTTTGTCTGCACCATCACCGCAGCCTGCAATGCCTAGGACAAGTGTCAAAAGAACTACAATCGCTAATATTTTTTTCATGTAAACACCCCGGAAATTTTTAAATGTTGACTTTTAAACATAAATTCTATATACCTTTTAAAACTAACTGTAATATTTATAAATAATACCTCTTGTTACTCACGCAGGAAGATGGACAAGAAGATACTCATAACAAGCGCACTTCCTTATGTCAACAATGTACCCCATCTGGGCACCATTGTCGGATGTGTGCTCTCTGCAGATGTTTTTGCCAGGTTCTGCCGTGCAAGGGACAATGATACACTGTTCATCTGCGGCACTGATGAGCATGGCACTGCTACCGAGACCAAGGCTCTTGAGGAAGGACTCACTCCTCAGCAGATATGTGACAAGTATCATAAGATACATAAAGAGATATATGCGTGGTTCGGATGCTCTTTCGACACATTCGGACGGACCTCTACAGATACGCACACAGAGGTTGTGCAGGATATATTCAAGCGTGTGAACGAGAATGGGTTCATCAAGAAAGATGAGCTTGAGCAGACTTATTGTCCTAAGTGTGATAAGTTTCTTGCAGACCGGTTTGTCGAGGGGACCTGTCCTCACTGCGGTCATGAGGGCGCAAGGGGTGACCAGTGTGACAGCTGCGGCAAGCTACTTAATGCTGTTGAGCTATTGAACCCTGCATGCAAGGTATGCAACACTCAACCAGTTGTCAGGAAGAGCAATCACTTATTTCTGGATCTACCTGCTCTGGGGCCTGAACTCGAGAGATGGACCATATCAAGTTCTGAAAATGGTCTTTGGACACAGAACGCCACTACTGCGACCAAAGCTTGGTTCAAGGAAGGGCTGAAACAGCGTTGCGTATCCCGTGACCTGAAATGGGGTATCCCTATACCTTTAGAAGGGTATACCCACAAGGTCTTCTATGTCTGGTTCGATGCACCCATAGGTTACATATCGATCACAAAACATGCTTTCCCGGATACCTGGGAACAATGGTGGAAAGGCAATGATGTGAAGCTCTACCAGTTCATGGCAAAGGATAACATCCCGTTCCACACGATCATATTCCCTGCGACACTGCTCGCGACAAGAGACGATTGGACATTGGTGCATCATATAGACTCTACTGAGTATCTCAACTATGAGAAGATTAAGTTTTCAAAGAGTAACGGGACAGGTGTTTTCGGTGATGATGCCATAAGCACAGGGATACCTCCTGATGTGTGGCGTTACTATCTCATCTCGACGAGACCTGAGGGGGCTGACACTCATTTCAGCTGGAAGGAGTTCCAGGACAAGAACAATAATGAGCTCCTTTCGAATCTCGGCAATTTCGTGAACAGGACACTTACATTCACCCATAGATACTTTGATGGAAAGGTCCCTGGCGCTCACCTGGCTGAAACAGATGACAAGGTGATCACTGAAGTCGGCGAGCTGAAGACAAGGATCATTGAGCTTCTTGAGCAGGTCAAGGAGCGTGACGCTCTCCGTGAAGTGATGAACATCTCACGTCTCGGCAATCAGTACTTCCAGGAGAACCAGCCTTGGAATCTCATCAAGCCTGAGGCTGGCGAAGATGGAAGGAAGCGTTGCGGTACTGTGCTCAATGTATGCTGTAATCTCGTGCGCACATTGGCTTCGATAATGTCTCCCTTCCTCCCTTTCACATCAGAGAATATATTCGCGCAGCTCAACCTGAATCCTATCAAGACCATACGTTACAAGATGAATCTTGACATCGATCCAGGACATCAGCTCGGAGAGGCAAAGGTCATTTTCAGGAAGCTGGAGGATAAAGAGATTGATGACTTCAAGTCCCGGTTCGGCGACAAGGGCAAGAAAAAGGAAGTGAAGGAGAAGGTCATCGAGAAGCTTGAGGAATTCCCTCTTGACCTACGTGTGGCGAAGGTAGTCTCCGTCGATGATCACCCTGATGCAGGCAAGCTGTATGTGATCCAGATAGATCTTGGCTCTGAGAAGCGCCAGCTTGTTGCAGGACTGAAAGCATACATCCCAAGAGAGAATCTTCTTGGAAAGAACGTGATTGTCATCTGTAACCTGAAGCCTGCAAAACTACGAGGCATCGAGAGCAATGGCATGCTCCTTGCAGCTGATGATGGGAAGAGGGTAGTCACTCTTGACGCTCCTGATTCTGACCCTGGTGATGAGGTCACAGTAGAAGGCGTCCCGAACATTGAAGGTCTGCCCCAAATAACAATAGATGAGTTTGCCAGGCTCAGCCTTGTAGTTGATGAGGACGGGACAGTGGTATGTGAGAATTTCGGCAGGAAGCTCAAGGCTCCTGTTGAATATGTTGTCGCTAAAGGGATAGAAAAGGGTTCAAGGATA
>JAUVBP010000040.1 GCA_030591125.1 Candidatus Woesearchaeota archaeon
GGAACCGGGCTTGTAGATACCGTCGAGATTTTTGGCCATTATACCTTCCTCGCCTGCATCAAGCGCAGACTGGTAGAACTTCTGGGCCTCGTCCATGTTGTCAGTGATCAATTGCTTGGCTGTGATTATGCTATATGGAGTCTGAGTCACCATCTTCTCTATCAAATCACGCCGCTCTTTGAAAGGGCTCTTGAGCAGGGACTTCCCCCTATGGCTGAGTATGTCAAACACGTTGACCTCAACAGGAAACTCCTTAGCCATCTTTTCGATGTCATACTTCCTCTTTATCCTCTGTGAGATGCTCTGGAAAGGGAGATACCTCTTTGACTTCGGCTCATAACCGACGCATTCAGCGTCGAGGATGAACTCATCACCTTCTACATACTTCTCAACGTACTCAGTCACTTCAGGGAACTGGAAAGTCACTTCCTCAAGGCGTCTGGTGAATATAGATATCTTCCCGCCGACCTTATGTATCTGGATCCTGAAACCATCATACTTGAACTCAAGCGCAGCAGGCTTGCCGACGCGCTCGAACGCATCCTCAAGATCCTTTGCTTTCTGGTATAACATGACCTTGACAGGCTTGCCGATGATCAGCTTCACGTTCTTAAGACCTGGAAGACCAGAAACCCGCACTATTTCTGCAACTTTTCCAAAATCATTCAAAATGTCATATGCCTGTTGAATCGCTTGGCTATAAACATCATAGGTCTCTTCGTTTTCAACATTAACCTTGTTAGTTTCAGAATCGTACGTTAAATTGACACTATCGCCACAATACGCCCAGATGATCGCATCCCGTAACACCCCTTCACCTATTCCTACCCTCAGATTTTCAAGAACGGTCTTTACGATATAATTGCAATCATCCTGTGAAGCATTTGATAACAAACCAGATATGATTGAAACCTTTTTGGCAACGGACCCAGACCCAGTAAGTTCAGTAGTATCTAGTTGTGCAAGCTTACGTATCTTGCAAAAAACATCATTTACGCTAATCACATTTGTTACCAGTGTAAACTGAGTCTTTTTACTTGACAGATTTTTTGCAGCAAGTCCCAAATCACCAGTATTTTTCCACTCATTTTCTATGAGTCTCTTATTAACTCCAAATGCACTTTCAATTGCCTTGATCATTATCTTAGTGGAAACGCCCAGTTTACGGTCATCAGTAGCAGGAAACACTTTCCCCTGCAGAAGAAGGGTTATCTTAGGTATGTCATCTATGTCAGTATCCTTAAGGAACTGAGACACCAGAAATGTCTTCTCCAACCTCTTTGAAGTGGCTTCAATCTCCTGATAGAGCGCCACCAGCTTCTTGTATTCCATACGTGTCTAGAGATGCATACGGTTTAAAAAAGTTACCCCCCAGTCTCTCACCCGCGAATACCCGTGAATCCAACAAAAAGATTTAAATACCTCAATTCCCATTTAAAAAGCCATGGAGACATTCGAGTGTATAGAGAATAGGAGATCAGTAAGGGATTTCAATGACACGCCCGTCGAATGGGAGAAGGTCGGGAACATACTCAGGGCAGGACAGCTTGCCCCTTCTACAGGCAATGTACAGGACTGGAGATTCATCGCAGTCACAGACAAGACAAAAAGGGCCGCACTTGCCAATGCATCACTGAAGCAGCACTGGATGGCAAAAGCTCCAGTCATAATCGTAGTCTATTCAGATCCCAAATCCACACAGAGATTCTACGGGCTCAGAGGGGAGAAGCTATACACCATACAGAACTGCGCAGCAGCGATAGAGAACATGCTGCTTGCAGCGACAGACCAAGGATTGGCTTCCTGCTGGGTAGGTGCATTTGATGAAGAGATGGTCAGCAAGGTACTGGGAGCACCGACAGATGTCAGGCCCCAGGCACTGATACCCATAGGATATACTGATGCCAAACCAGGCGAGCTGAAACGGAACCGGCTTGTGGATATAGTCTACATAAACAGCTGGAACGGAAAGGTAGTCAACTTCGACCTGCTGATGGATGACTTCAGCGAAGTCATGCGCAACAAGATAAACGAAGCAGTGGATACTGTCACTGAAAAAGCCCCTTCTGTAGGAGAAAGTATCGCAGTGAAAGGCAAGGAAAAGATCAAAGCCATCCATGCGAAGATCAAAGGACATATCGAGAAGCGCAGGAAAAAGAAAGAAGAGCAGTTCGAAGCTGAGTTCAAGGAAGAGCTAGGTGATGAGGACGCAGACATCAGTGATGAAGAAGACCTTGAATGAGCAGATTGGCCTAATAATCATCTAATTCTCACTTTCGGAAGGAATGCCGCAGAAAAAGCTATTTTTGCCCCCTTAAAATCAAGAATAAAAATAAAAAAAGCTCCATTGGGGATGAACCCAATGAAGACATGTTGTGGTTGCCTTCACGTTTAAATCTGTTGGGGGTGGTTTAAAATGAAGGCAAAGAAATTCTCACGAGTTGTGAGCATCACCTCGGCCTTACCTGACTATCTCGATGCCTAGCTCGTCACTCAGGTGCATTGCCTGAGGACTTGGCTTCTTGTAGTCCTGCTTACCAAGTATCCACGGGGACTTGACTCCTGTTATGATGGTCATAACAGTGACCTTTCCTTTCATATCCTCAGTCACACGAGCTCCCCAGATGACATTTGCATCGTCATCCATGGATTCTGTGACAAGCTCTCCAATCTTGGAGATCTCATCTAAGGTAAGGTCCGGTCCGCCATGTACGTGGATTATTGCGCCTGTTGCTCCCTGGTAGCTGATGTCCAGCAGCGGGTTGGATAGAGCGCCCCTTACAGCCTCTTCAACTTTGTTAGCTGTGTCAGATGCACCTACTCCAATAGCTGCTACGCCGCCATCAGTCATGATGGCTTTCACGTCAGCATAGTCCAGGTTTACCAGACTTGGGATTGCGATCGTCTCTACAATTCCCTTGATCATCGTCGAGATCAGCTCGTTAGCGACAGCAAATGCCTGCTGTACCGGCAGGTTTCCTGCGATGTTCACCAGCCTATTGTTGTCTATAACAATGACTGTGTCAGAAACCTGTCTCAGCTGCTGCAATCCGAACTCGGCTTTGTCTACTCTTGCCCGTTCTATCTTAAATGGCATTGTAACGGTGCCTATCACTATAGCTCCTGCATCCTTTGCAACCTGTGCCACGACTGGAGCAGCACCTGTTCCGGTTCCGCCACCCATTCCTGCACATACAAAGACCATATCAGAGCCTTTGAGAGATTCTTTGACCTTCTGGCCACTCTCTTTTGCTGCTTCCTGACCTTTGCTAGGGAATCCTCCACAGCCTAGTCCACGAGTGAGTTCGGTCCCAAGCAAGAATTTCCTATCAGCATCAGTTATGTTCAGATGCTGCAAGTCAGTGTTGCAGGCGATTATCTCAGCTCCCTGTATGCCCTTCTTATAGAGCCAGTTCACCATGTTGTTTCCTGCACCGCCAACGCCGATGACTTTGATGTTGGCCTGTCCTACTTCAATTTCTGGCTGCTGGTTTTCAGCCGAATTTAATGCGTTTTGTACTAAAAAGTCCATTGGTCTAACCCCCTTTTTTTGGTCGTTTCTGATAACCCTGTTATCCCCTTTTTTCCTACTGTCTTGTTGGTTCTCGTTAATATGCACGCGTGAATCTCTGTGATCCGTCGGAAGCCTTAAAAAGACCTGACATTGCATACAAATATTGGAGACCACCAATATTCACGGATTCCTTTTCAGGACCGCTGAAATCAAGTTTCAACTTAATTCAACTTAACTTCTTATTTAAACCAGTGCCGAATCAAGTATTTAAACATTCTCGAGTTGTGAAATATAGGTTTTATTATATATTTCAGTATAGTTTTCTGTATATTGGTGTAAGAATACCATTTCACGACGGGAGAACGAGGGAGACATCAAGAGATCCCGGTTTTCACCACAAGAGCAAGAACACGAATTTCTGTCGACGGTAAAATACCGAAATAAACAGGCACGTGGATCTCCCGCAAAAATACCCCATTTACCCAATATTTAGTGTATATAAATGTATATTAGTATACGATTTAATAGTTAAGTATACCTAATAATTACAACTTTTGCGGAGTATATTCCAGCATCAGGGACAAATAGAAATAAGGACAAGACAGGCAATACAAAGAAATAAATACGAAGAAGGGAGAAAAGTACTGGAAATCATGGCATTATACCTAATAGGAATCGGACTTATTGACGAGAAGGATATCACACTCAGAGGGCTGGAATTGGTCAAGAAGGCCTCAAAAGCCTATCTAGAGAGCTATACCTCACTCCTGCAGTGCAGCAAGGATGACCTTGAGAAGCTCTATGGTAAAGAGGTCATTCTGGCAGACAGGGATCTCGTCGAGAAGGAAGCAGACAAGATACTGGATGAGGCAGCATCTTCGGATGTGGCCTTCCTCGTGATAGGTGACCCCATGTCCGCAACGACCCATCTGGATCTCCAGACAAGAGCAATTGAACGCGGGGTGGTTGTTGAGGTGGTGCACAATGCATCTGTCATGACTGCTGTTGGTGTTGTTGGGCTTGAGCTCTATAAGTTCGGCAAGACCACATCAATAGTATTCCCCCAGGAAGGCTGGGATGTCCAGAGCCATTATGATGTCGTCAAAGAGAACCTGGCACGCGGGTTGCATACCTTATGTCTCCTCGACATAAAGGTCAAAGAACCATCAAAAGACTCGCTTAAAAAGGGGGCTGATCAGCAGTTTGAGGCTGCCAGATTCATGACTGTCAACCAGGCAGTAGAGAGCCTGCTCTCGATCGAGAAGAAGCGAGGGGAAGAGGTATTCACCGACGAGACGCTCTGTATAGGGTGTGCCAGGATTGGAGCTTCAGATATGCGGGTGAAGAGCGGGACAGCCAAGGAACTCCTGGAAATGGATTTCGGAGGGCCATTGCACAGCCTCATAGTGCCTGGAAAGCTGCATTTCATGGAAGAAGAAGCCCTGAAACGCTGGAAATAGAGCAGTACAAGCCAGGACAAAGTTTATAAAGGAATTATTTTATTTCTGAAACACTAAAACAGCCCTGTAGTGTAGAGGCCAATCATCTGGCACTTTGGATCCATAGTACGATCATGGAAGAAGAAATGCCAGGACCGCGGTTCGAATCCGCGCAGGGCTATCATCCTTTCTTCTCACCAGTTCTCTGGACGACACGTTTATAAATGAAAGAGGCTTATCTTCTTTCTATGGCAATGACTGACAAGCAGAAGGAGATGCTGTTCATAGTAGGACAGTTCCTGCGCGAGACAGGTAGAAGATTCTCAAAGTCCATGCTAAAGATAACTGTCATGAAAGCAGAGTTCATCGATGCCATACGCAGTCTTGGGATAGTAGGCAAACAGAGCAGGGCAATATACAGGAACCTTGAGTCCCTGCAGAAGGGGAAGTACATCATCTACGACGAGAACAGCCTCAAGATCAGCAAGAAAGGACTGGCAGAATATGAGAAGATGGTCAAGGAGATTGATCATTTCCAGGCAATACAAGGAATCCTGCGCAACAAGAAGATAAGCTTCAAGAGAAAGCTCCAGACAAAGCTGAAGTATTGAAGGATCCTAAAGCATCAAAGAAGCAATATAAAGATAGATATTAAGATAAAAAAGATTAATATTCTGTGGAATCAATCCACATATGCACAGAAGGTCGCGCATGCGACCTTACCGGTCACCCCATCGATCTTCACGACGCTCTCATAAGGCGTACCATCTTTCTCAGCCACGATGAATGTAGCGTAGTAGTCACCTTCCTCTGGCTCGAGGTATGCGCTTACGATCTGAGACTTACCGCCATAAGGAGCGAAGAATGCTGTCACGTAACGCTTTGCATAGTTCTCTGCATCCTTCTTGTTGACACCAGCGACCTTATTGATTCCGCACTCAGATTTGTCCAGAGTCACTTTTCCGTTAGCGCAGTCATACTGCTGTTCTGGCGTGCACCCTGCGACGGATATCAACCCAAACACGAGCACTGATAGAATGATAATGAATGATAGTCGCTTCATCAGATCACCTTTTTATTAGTTGTATGTGAGGAAACCATATCTGAGGATAGTATTTAAAATTAACTGATGTGAAACAGGGTTATGAGGGCTCTCGCAGGATAATAGGGCAATATTGAGGCTTCCAGGCAGGACAAAAACATTTATAAGTAAGCAGTTTTCCCCTCTAGACAGCAAATATCGAGAGGCAGGTCGGTCGCAAGGCTCACCTGCGCTGGAGGTGTAAGCGAGTTCTTACATTCCTTACTCGAACGATAGACGCTAGAACATATAAAAACAAAAAAACAGATATCGATCGGAGTTGAATAATATGGCAAGAATGCACTCACGAGACAAGGGAGTCAGCGGCTCAAAGAAACCACTGAAGAAAAGCGTACCTACATGGATAAGGTACAAGGCCAAAGAGGTCGAGATGCTCATCACCAAGATGGCAAAGGACGGCAAGACCAGCAGCCAGATAGGCATGATGCTGAGGGATGCTTACGGTATACCTGACGTCAAGACACTCACAGGAAAGAGCATCACAAAGATACTGGGTGAGAAGAAGCTCACACCTGATGTCCCAGAGGATCTCAGGTCACTGATCAGGAAAGCAGCACTTGTCAGGAAGCACAAGGATGATAACAAACAGGACATGACTGCGGTCCGTGGGCTGCAGCTCACTGAAGCAAAGATCAACAGGCTTGTCAAGTACTACAAGAAGAACGGCAGACTGCCAGTCACCTGGAAGTACGATCCTAAGAAAGCGAGCACGTATCTGGAGTAAATAATTTTTTACATATTTTTTTACTTCTTTTCTTTTAACACATCTATATGTAGCACTATGACTGTAGTCATTAACACTAGCAGCACTAAAGCCGGTGACGCCAATGAGCATGCTATCAACTCTCAGATTAGGATCAATAATCAAGGTACGCCTTCGGCGAAAAAAAGAATGTTACGTCCTTAAGCATGCGGCGGCGTCCTGAGCTTTTCGAAGAGAAGCGAAGCAGGCTTTAGTGCTGCTCAATAAAACTAAGAAAAAGATATTAAAGAAACAAAAAGATCTAAAGCAGACTCCTTATCTTATCGATATGGTCTGCCACTTCCTGGCCTTTCTTCGTAAGAGTAAGAAGCTTGAGCCTTCCCTGCTTATCAAAACTGATAAGGCCAGCATCAGAAAGTTCCTGAAGGATCTTCACGACATGTGAATAAGTGCAATCGATCTGTTTCGCAAGAGATGACGCATAGATATCAGATTTTGCTGCATTCAATGCGACGAGCATCATTGCAGGTTTCTCTCTGAAAAAGATATTGAACACGGCTTTCTTCACTTCCTGTTTCATCATCAGACCCCCATATGGCGACTTCAACATAAATGTCGCATCGTAATTGTCACATCATATATTTAATAAACTATACAGAACAACATATAGGGGAAAAAGGTTATTTATAAACCTTTCTATTTGAGTATCCATCACTCAAGGATGGCGAAATATAGTTTCTCGTCGAGAAATTGGCATCTCGCACGTCCGAGGTAAAGATAAGAAGTTATATAAAACACCGAAATAAACACTGAGACATGACCGATTCTGATGCGCCAAAGGAATGTAAAGAAGAGAAGACTGCACAAAGCATCACACAGGATGATGCGGAGTCCGGCATGCAGAGCGAGACAGAAGAGTTCCTTTTCCCTTACGACAAGATAAGGAATGTTCAGCTTGCGCTGATGCACGAAGTACGCAATGTCCTCGAAGATAAGAAAGACCTCATCGTGCATGCACCTACCGGACTCGGCAAGACTGCGGCGACACTTGCCCCTGCACTCAAGTACGCCATCGAGAACAAGAAGAAGATATTCTTCCTCACATCAAGGCACACACAACACATGATCGCGATAGACACCCTGCGCGAGATAAGGCAGAAGTATGATCTCGACTTCGTGGCAATCGACCTCATAGGGAAGAAATGGATGTGCACAGTACCAGGCATAGATGCCATGCGCGGCGGAGACTTCTATGACTACTGCAAGAAACAGAGAGAGGATGGACTCTGCGAACAGTACAACGCGACACGCAAGGACAACAAGCTCACACCAGAGACAAAGCTCGCTCTCGAGACATTGCGCAAGATAAGCCCAGCACACATAGAGAAGTTCACAGAGCTCTGCGGACAGGACAACCTATGCGCATATGAAGTCGCTGCAGAGCTGTCCAAAGAAGCGTCAGTGATAGTCGCAGACTACTACTACATATTCCACCCGATGATACGGGACCTGTTCCTCAGGAAGTCAAACACAGACGTATCTGACTGCATAGTCATAGTCGATGAAGGGCACAACCTTCCCGACAGGATACGCGACCTCATGACTACTCGGCTGTCAAACTTCGCCATCAAGCGGAGCATCAATGAGCTGAAGAAGATAGGCAACAAGGAGCTCATAGGGAAGCTGGCAGGGATCCAGGACGTGCTGAACGAGCTGTCCCAAGGATTGAAACCTGGCGAGGAGATTCCCGTCGAGACAGAGGACTTCGTCTCGAAGGTGAGTGAGATAGATGACTATGACGATCTGTCTGCAGAGATAGAGGTGAATGCACAGGCAGTCAGGGAACAGGAGAAAAGATCCTCGCTCGGATGGATATACGAGTTCATGGAGACCTGGCGCACTGAAGGCACAGGATTCGCAAGGATACTCTCACAGAAGAACATACGCAATGAGATCATGACCACCCTTGCGCACAGATGCCTTGACCCGAGCAAGTTCACCGCAGAAATACTCGCTCTTTGCCATTCCACCATAATCATGTCAGGCACACTGACGCCC
>JAUVBP010000065.1 GCA_030591125.1 Candidatus Woesearchaeota archaeon
AATGAGTCAGCAACAGACATCGCAGCAAATGATGCAATAGCTTATGATGAATCTGCGGGATCTGGCAGTGCTTGGTTCTATATGGATATCGGCAATAGCAATGCAAACAGTGAAATCAAAGATCTTGTGCTCACTTTCAAGGATGCAGACGGCGATATGGAAGGAGATGAAGTGACAGGACTTACTGTAACAAAAGTATCTGGAAGCGCACCGATAACAATCCATGCAAGTCTTTTGACATACTGGCAGCGTGGTATGGGTTCCGGCGGAGTGGAAAGCATAGACATAGCAAACCTTGTTGGAAGCGGTGAATCAAACAGATACAAGTTTTTGTTCACTTTCAACGAAGCCAACTTTGATACATCAGAAGAGTTCGAAGTGTGCCTGGATGACCTTGGAGACTACTCAGACAAGCAGTACCCGGCAAGTCATGTCAAGGCAACAGCTGAATGTCTTATAATCGGAGATCAGGCTTAGGTCTGATTGATTGATTTAACCTTTAATTGTAGGGGGGAAACCCCCTACTTTTACTTTTTTTAAGGTGAAGACATGTTTGAGAAGTCCTGGCAGACTGCATTATTTCTAGTTCTATTAGTCTGTGCTATGGTCACAGCCGGGATTTTGACAGGAGACATAAATACAGATACATCAATTGATCAGGCCAATCAGGTCTATCAAGGTGATGTATGCTATAACAGATATTGCTATGAGTTCCAGTGGACTTGTTGCTGTGTTGAGGAAAAAGGCTATTTTAATTATCTTGATTTTCAGAATTATATTCCTTCAAAGAGTGCCACACCCCCGACATGCCCATCAGGCGGCGATGTCAAGTGGTGTGATGTTAATGTTGAAGTTGAGTCCTATAATATCTGGGACTGGTCCTGCATGTGCAACAGGCAGACCCCTGAAGAGTGGTTTATCGGTTCAGGAAACTGCTATCCGCATAAAGAAGGATGGTGGATTTGGGAGATAGAGCGATGGAAATGCGACACAGAGACAAAGCACGCCGGTGATGCATCGACAGTTATTCTGAAGCCAGGGGAGAAAATATATACATGGGAAAATGCTTATGCTTCTGCTACTGGTTTCGTGAACCGGTATGTTCTTCTTGATACCGGCAAGGCAGGATCTTGTGTTGGTGTGGAAGTGGAAGGAACAATCGGCTGCACATATGCGAAAGATTATATCTCCGGATATGACGATTATGGAAACATGCTTGCCGGAGTACAGAAGCTTGATGAGAGCAGGTGCATCAAGACCACAACTGAAGCAGATAAGAGAGTCTGCGGATCTACATGCGACACCTGTATAGATGACTGGGATTGCGCATCCAGATATCCGCAGCAGGTCAACTGGGGTGGCAGGATGCTTGGCAGCATATGCACAGGCAAAGAGCTTCACTTGTATGGATGCGGCGTTCCGATAGGCTCTTCTGAAAGCGTCTGCATGACCTGGGAAGATCTTAATAACAACAAGATCCATGATTATGGAGAGCCATGCAGTGAGTACAGGGATAAAAAAGAATGCACTCTTACGAAAAGGCTGACTACAGGCATTGAATGCTGCACCTCAGATGATTGCAGCCTGTCTAACCAATACTGCGACTGGTATGAGACATTTAAATCGCGCTGTGTGCTGGAGAAAGAATGCACAAAAGATTCTGACTGCGGCACAATGGTTGAATGCGATTCTTACGAGAAGACCATTACTGAACCTTATTGCACTCCACAAGGGCTGTGTGATAAAAAAATAATAGATCATATTGAATGTTGCGGTGACAGCGACTGCCCGACTCTCAATGGCCAGGTCCAGGAGTGTGTCCAGAACCAGTGTGTTACAACAGGAGGAAAAACAAAATGCCCTTTTGGATGCTGCACTGATCTTGAGAGAGAAAATCTTTATATCGGCGGAGTATGCCCGGAAGGATACCAGTGCTGCGCCGGAGATCATATCTGCAGAGAGGACTGCGGCTCTGTCCTGTGTGATGAAGATGGTGTGTGCGAGGCCGGAGAGACTTCTGAATGTTCTGACTGTTTTGACGATGACCCTGATGATCCCTGCGGGTTTGAATGCGATGCTATGGATTTTGAATGCCTGTTTGACAAAAAGGTGATCTGTCCGCTTACAGTAGCTGTGAACAATCTTCTGGTGTGGGTCGGTGTCATTGCGATAGTCCTTGTCATAATCCTTATAATCATCGCTGTATTAAAAGCAAAAATAAAAGCCCTTACTTTTGCAGTGCCAAGGCCAAGGATGCCGCCAAGGCATAGGAGGGGTTATTATGCTTAAGAAAAAAGAGAATCAGATTCTTCTTGTGATCCTGTCAGTCAGCATAATATACTTGACATACTGGTATTCAACATCAATGCTTATGGAAGATATTGATATGGTCGTCCAGCAGCCAGATCCGCAACATAGCCCTTCTGGAGCCACTATCTTTTCAAAGGTTTACAGTCAGGTCTTTTCATCGATTGCATGTCCTTTAGGATATACTTATTGTATTGGGGACAGTTATTCAGAATCTGGTACTTTAGCTCATGTTGAATTATATCTGACATATGTGAAGTCTCATGGGTCCGGAGCCTATCCTTATTTCGCAGACGATGCTTATATCAAAGTTGGTTTCAAGGGCGATAAGTTATATATTGCTGAAAATTACAATAGCTGGGACAGTATATATTACACCTGTGGCTCTAATGGCTGCAATCTGCCTGAGATATCGCCGGGAGACTATATTCTGGCAAAGGGTGCAGGCAGCAGTTATTCCGGCTGCCCTGTTTTTGTTGCATGGGACAAAGACACAGATTCAGCAACAGGAGCATATTCTTATATTTCTTATGGTTTTGGATGGCTTGATGAATCAGGCACCCAAAGCTGTCTGACAGCCACAATAGTGGAATGTATGAGTGACAGCGACTGTGATGGTTTTAAATGCGATTTATCGTCAAAGACCTGCAAGGCGATAGCTCCACCATCAGAGATGGCAATAGATATGAATAGAGATTATACTTACAATGCAGGCCAGCAGAACATCTGGCAATACTTCTTAGAATATGATACATGGTATGTGTATGTCCATGGTAATCCAGCCGTCAGCAACCTGATAGTATCTTCAGAGCAATGGCAGATCATTGCAGGCACCTGTGTTGATGAATGTACCAGCGGCCAGAGTATGTGCTATTATGATCCTCTGACAGCATATTATTACAGCAGCTCATGCGGCGACTATGATTTTGATGATTGCCTGGAATGGACAACAGATACAAGCCAGATGAATTTTTGTGAACATGGCTGTGAGTCTGGATTATGCATAGAAAATCCAAAAGTATGCACACCCGGACAGAAACAATGCTCAGGAGATACAGTCCAGGAATGCTCAACAGATGGCTCTTACTGGATTGACAAAGAGATATGTTCTACAGGTTGCAGTGACGGGGCATGTATCAAGATCTGCACACCAGGAGATACACAATGTTCTGAAGATGGAGATTATGTTGAGGTCTGCTCTACTACTGGTTATTATTGGGCTAGTGATGAATTCTGCCAGTTCGGCTGTCAGGGGGGGGTCTGTCAAGGTGCAGAATGCTCAACTGATCAAGATTGTATAGATAAATATCAGGACTGTTTTGGCTACTGTTCTGCAGGGAAATGTTATTCTGATATCCCTGATCTGAGCTGCCCGGAAGAATACAGATGGGCTGATTATCCTGATTGCGAATGTGTCGGAGATGAATGCACAGTGAATACAGACTGCGCAGATGATCAGGGCTGCATGGACGGCCTCTGCACAGACATCCAGTGCAAAGAATGGCAGGAAGCAAAGGGCCATGAATGTGTTGACAGATCGCATGACACGGCGAAATACATTCTGTATAGCTTGTTTGTGATTATATTGATTATTATACCGATAGCAGGGAATGCGATTTATAGGAGGAAATATCGATGAATGAAGAGAATATAAGAAAAGGTCTTGTAATCGGTGCATTGGTCGCATTTTCTTCTTTGCTGGGGATCCTTTCAACTAATCTGGGCGTGACCCTGCATGAGCTCTTCCTGCATAATGGTGTTGCCTGGATCTTAGGTTGTTCTGCAACATCGGATGCAAATGTATATACAGGGATCACAATGTTTCTCTGCGAGCCAGGTAATCCTATACAGATGATACTCATAGGCCTTTCTGCACCCCTGGGTGCTTTTATAATTGGTATGTTGCTGTGGTTATGGGATAAGGATTCTGTCCTGAGATTCGTTGGCCTTATAATCATGATGTATTCAAGCATACCATCATTATTCCCATTGATTCCGGGGTCAGATATGGCGTTTGCCATATCTTATGGCTTCAGCCCATTGTTTGGCTGGATAATCTATTTTGTCGTGACAGGCGTGTTTTATCTGGCATTGCTGGAAGAGATCCTTGATAGGAATGTTCTGGATGCGAAAAAGATTCCTTTCCTGATCCCTTCAGGATGCAAGGGAAAGACAGGATCGCGGCTCAAGGCCTGCATGAGAAGAAAGAGGTAATTATGTTCATTGATGAAATTATCAAGACCAGAAGGTTGGAAAGGAGGTATTGGGCTTGATAATTGAAGTGTTAAAAAGGTGAAGAGATATGCAAGAAATGCAATATACACTACAGGATGCGTTGATTCCAACAGCCCTTCAACTGCCAGCTATATTTATTTTGTCGGCACTGGGCTTAGTAATTGCGATGTATTTCACGATTCACAGTGAGAATGTCAGAAATTACTGGTTGGGTAACAGAGGCCAGGCAACAATGTTGTTTCTAGTCGTAATTTCTATTTTTGGTCAAGGAATAGAGATACCAGCATTGATTTATGCTGGAATAAATATAGTTGTCACACTTGTGATGCTACCACTTGTGGTATCGGGGCTAGTGACAACAGTCGCTTTCGGAGCGAAGAAAAGGAGGTAATCTTATGGAAACTTGGATGACTGTATTGATGGTTGGATTAGTATTGAGTGCTGTGGCAGCGACAGGTCTGGAGACAATGGACAAGTCCTGCAGCTGGGCTCCTTATGACGAGAATTGCGTCTGTGAGGAAGGGGAAAGAAAGGTTTCAGTGCCTTGGTTAGGAAAACCAAAGTGGAGCTGTGAAAATATTGAAAATCTTTTACTAGATCCTGAAAGCCCCACTTTTGAAACTGATGCATTGGCGTTTGCTGAAAATTATTTTAGCATCTATTGTGGCTCTGTTTGTACTGACTTCGCTTGTGGAGCTAAAACATTTTGTAACGGATTCACAAACCCAACAGATGGAACTAATGAATGCATCGAAGCTGTTTACGGACATGATGCTCAAGGATCAAGACTTGTCAATCTACAGTGCATACAGACAACTGAATGGAATAGCATGAATCAGCAATGTTTTGATAATTCTGATTGTGATTCTTTGGCATATTGTTATCAAGGAGATTGCGTACGACGAGCAACAGCAATAAGCCCATGGAAACTGAACTTTCTTGTAGAAAGTGAAACAAATATCATAACAACTTCAGAAGTGCATGTCATATCTAACTATTGCTACAATGCTGAAACAGGAAAACAATGTATGCACCAAAGCATCTGCGATTATTACATTGAAAAAACAGGTAGTGCTGATTGGTGTGTTGGTGACCTGCCTTTGATAATCGTGCCAACCCCAGTAGCATAAGGGGATTGTGAAGAAATGACGAGAAATTGCACAATCTTTGTAATAGTAGCCGTAGTTGTAGGGCTTGTCTTAGGAATCGCAGTAACTATTGACAAGCCCTGCACATGGATGCCTTATGATGATGATTGTGTATGCCCTGAAGGATTTTTGAAAAAACAGGTTGAGACATCGAGCAATGATCGATATTATTGTGAGCTTGAGAACTTGTTTTATAATCCTCAGAACCCAAACTTTGCAAACGCAGTCACAGAACATGCAAAAATATACCTGAAGGCAATGCATCCAGACTGCGCATCTTCAGAATGCTCGCCAGAGATAGGCAATATTGAAGTCAATATTGGACAGGCCGCCAATGGCGATAGAAAGGCAATCATTGAATGCAATGGGATTGAAACATGGTGGAAAGTCATAATAGATCTTGAGGATGGCCATGTTGAGAGTGCACAGTGTAGCTAACCTTTGGGAAGGTCATATCATGAATAGAAAATCAATATTAATTATAGGATGTGTTGTTTTTGTCATCATGGCTGTTGCAGCTTTTGCACCATATGGTGAGAATCCAATAAACATAGAAACTATTGATGGACAATCCGACCCGATTACAATGGTTGAGTCTCAAAATCCTCTTTTTGACTATACTGCGACAACCCCGAACTTCAACGCATCATTCAAGGAAGACCCGACATCAGGGCAGGTGGTGATTATGGAGAACGGAATATCTGAGGTGACTTTCCAGCCGATGGCTCTGAACTATAGGAACGACCTGTCGCAGTTGCAGCAGATTTCGATGGTGCAGCCTGTTGTCGGTGCCCCTGAAGGCAACACATCTTTCAGCTATCCAGACGCTTACGGTTCCGGCGTGACTTTAGGTTATGATCTGACTGAGACGACATTGAAGGAAACATTGAGAATAGATAGCCTTTTAGACCTGCCGTCGCCTGAAGCTTATATAATTGCAGGCGGAAACCCGACTGTTGACTTGGATTTCATCTTTTCCATAGACGCCCAGCACATAACGATAGATGGTGTTTTATGGGATAAGAATACCGCAACAAGCACAGGCAATGATGTCTTCATCAATGGCTCTACAGGAAAGGGAAT
>JAUVBP010000037.1 GCA_030591125.1 Candidatus Woesearchaeota archaeon
AAGCATCAAGGTAGATACCGGAGCGAAGTTGCTCACATTGACATCATCACAGAACATGATGGAGTCTCCATCATCGGAACCGACAGTCAGACAGACAGTATAGATGCCTTCTGTGCTAAAGATCCAGCTGGCGTCAGCAGTGTCTGCATCAACAACACCATCACCATCAAAATCCCAACCATATGAGGTTATATCGTCATAGGAGGTAGACTCATCAGTGAAATCGACTGTGTCTCCCTCTCTCGGGTCGACAGGTGCGAAGCTGAAACCAGCGACAGGCAGAGTATCATTGACTGTAACAATGACATCATCTGACGCGCAGTTATCCTCATCACAGACAGTGAGAATCGCTGTGTAGGTGCCGTCCTGAGCATAAGTATTGTCAGCAGCAGCACCTGAAGCGGTGTTTCCGTCACCGAAATCCCACTGATAACTCTGAATAGTGTCTCCTCCGCAAGCGATCGAAGCTGTTCCTGAGAACTGTGTAAGAATTCCCTCTTCAGTGCTCATATCTTCACCAGCATCGACAGTAGGCGCTACATCAGCGACAACGATATCGAGTGTCGTGCTTGCAGTATCACCATCAGCATCAGTCACAGTGACAGATACTGTATAAGTGCCCTGATCAGGGAACTGGTGATCGACTGAAGCGGATGTCGTTGTGGCAGTAGTACCATCACCGAAATCCCAATCATAAGAAGTTATAGCATCAACAGAATCGACAGCAGCTGTAAGCGTGAACACATCACACTCATCTGCTCCTGCGCCGACAGCAAGTGTCACAGCAGGTCCAAGGTCTGTGATGTCTACCCACCAAGCATTGACATCAACACCACCATTTCCATCCCTAACAAAAACAGATACGGTGAAGCGCTGGGTCATACCATCAGCATTAGCGGAAAAATCAAAAGATGAGGTTGTAGCTCCAGATACTGTAATACCATCAACCTGCCATCCATAAGTCAAGGAGTCACCATCATTATCGTGAGCGGTCACGGCAAGGGTCACGGTGGCGTCCTCATCCATAGCATGCGGGGTTGTAGGGCTGAAAGTATCTATCACAGGAGCCTGATTCAGTCCATCAAAGTGTATGGTCTTGATGTCAGAGCTCTTGAGCTGCCGTGAGATGTCGCGGCATTCAGCCTTATAATTGTGGGTGCCCTCTGTGATGTGCACAACAGTCTTGACGGCAACGCATGTTGACATGCTTCCGCAATCCTTTGTGCTTATGAGGTTCCCATCCTCGAAGATCTTGATGTTCTTCATCCCTGCATTGGCCAGTGTGTCTACTGCGACAACAGTCAATACAGCGACGCTTGTTGTGTCCTGCGTGTTAGCCGCAAGACTGCATGTCGGCTTGTTATCAGGCAAAGCAAATGCTTCGGCTGCGAACAGTGCTGTAAAAAGCAAGACCAACACGACAATTGTTTTCATATTTTTTCCGCTCATGTTTCATAACCCCTGAATTTTGAATATCATGTTTTGTGTATATGTTTTGTGTATATTGTATAATAATAAAAAAATCATTTATTTTAATCTGTAGACCAATGCAGCTCTGGCCTCCCATCTCCTTCTCTGGGAAGGTTTCTCGACAGTTGTCTCGGCGTTGATCCTTGCGCTAAAGTTGCCAGGCAGAGGGACATAACCAGTCAGTCCGAATGCTGAATTATCAGGCCGGTCAAAGTCCAGATCAGTACTCGCGCTTACACCAAGAGGTCCGACAGTCGTCTGAGCGACATAACCTGCAGTAGCTTCAAGATGTGCATTGTCTTTCCTAGGCATCTGAAGACTTGCATCAACGATGAAACCATCGGATGTCGCTATCAGATTGTCAAGCAGATTAGATTTGTAACGCTCTTTCAGCTTATCATCCATAGGACTTTCAATATTCATCTGGTTGACAGCGTCTACATAAGATACAAACTTCTGGAAGTCACCATCAGTCGAGAAATATGCACCTATATCTGCCATGTCCTCATACGCAGATACATTAGCACCCATTATGAGACCCTGTTTCTGGACCATGCCTGTCAGGTTACCGCCGACATGCATAGCGTTTTCTTCGAATTCACTATTGTGCCACTTTCCGACCCATCCCGGCTCAAGCCTGATAGCAATGCCTTCTGCATCATAGTTGAGACGGAGTCTCAATCCACCAGTCATACCATGAGGGTTCCTGCCGAATGAATCAGTATCTGAAGTGTTGCTTGTGCTTCCTGGAGTTGTCTCCTGCATAGGATCCATGCCTTCGATATTGATATCACTCACAGTGTCACCTATCGTGGTCTCTGTATCGACAGTCGTCCTTCCGGAGATCTCTGACATCCTGTAAGCCGCCATTGCGTTACCGCCGACAGTCCAGTTATCGCCTTTCTTGACAAGACCGAGATTTGCTGCTATCATGTTAGTGACAGCGTCTGCAACAGTCTTTGTATCGATAGAAGTGTCTGAACTTGAAGTTGTAGAGACATCCACTGAAGGAGGTCCTGCAGTGTAAGATGAGTCAACGACATCTGTGTGGTTCTCTGTATGGCCTGTGATTGTCTCATTATACGTATCACGACCAAAACCGACAGCAAGGTCGATTATCCAATCATCATCTCCAAGACGGAGCTGGCTTTCCAGAGCAAGCATGCCTGTAAGAAGATCATCATTGTTCCTTGAACTCTCGCTTGAAGTCGTGCTTGAGTTCTCTGTCTGAGTCCCGCCATCAACATCCCTCGTCACTGAATCTGAAGTTGTAGTCTCAGGATAATCAGTGCTCTTGCCTTTCCACTGGCCGCCGTAAGACAATCTCCAAGTGGTTGATTTTGTTCCAAGTCCTAAGATAACGCCACCGTAAGGCTGGTCGACCCTTCCTACACTAGTGTTGCCTGACCCTTCACCTATATCCTGTACAGGCCTGAAATCATTTGCACCGTCGAGGTAAGCTTCAAGATGGAATGGGTCGTCTGCTTCAGCTCCGTTCGCGAACCTGAGCCTCAAGTGACCGCCGAGCTTTCCATTCTGTATTCCCGGCAGATCAGCATCAAGACCTACATCAACCATGCTGAGTTCTGCACGGTTGAGTTCTGACTTTATGTAAGCTTCAATTGCAGGAGCAAGTGCATCAAGTGCTGCTCCGACCTCGTCAACATTATCAGCACACTTTGTCTTAAGTGCTTCGTATGCCTCAGTTGTAGATGTCCTGATAGTCTCAGCATCTCCATGATCATCCATGCTTGACTGCATGTCTGACTGGATACCTTCGATATCCTTACCAACCATGACATCACTGCACATGTACTCGTCAAGAGCCTTGCCGAGTCTTGTCCTTGCTTTTGTTATCCTTACAGTGCTTACTTCACACCTATCAGCAAGAGAATCATAAGCAGAATCTGCTGTAGCCCTTATACCGTCGGTAGGCTCTTCAGCATCCATGCTTACACCTGCAGCATCCTTGATTCCTTTCAATTCTGCCTTAAGCCTTGGTCCTTTGCATCCGTAATTATTAATCAATTTTGAAAGTGTAGCATTCTGTTCAGTAAGTATACCTGCCAGAAGCGGCTGGTCACCACACTCGTCCTGCAACTCTGCGACACGGGTGTCGAGATATTGCCTGATATCTGAAGGTTCTTCACCTGCAGTCTTCATGGCTTTCACCCTGTCAGACATCTCGCCCAATTTCTTATCGAACCTGACATCACTGCAGGCATATCCTGCCATATTAGTATCATGCGCAGCACGGGAAGCGTTTATCATACCTTCCTGCCCGTCACACTGCTCTGTCAAAGAATCATAGCTGGCATCAGCAGCGTCAGCGATGACTGACTCATCTTCGCCAGCATCCATCCTCTGCTTTGATGCTTTCTTTATCTCTGTGAACTGTCCTCTTAGTGCCTGCGGTGAGCAAGGATCTTCTGCAACATCAAGTACAGTTGCAGCTCTCGCCTCAGTCGCATCATCTACACCATCAAGATCAGGTGCAGGGATCGCTGCAGAATCATCAATACTAGGATTGTCAACCTGTGGCTGTGCACGAATCCTATCACGTGACTGTGTAGGTGCTGCTCCATAAGCAACTTCGATACCTGCCATAAATACAGATTTCGGAAGGGTGTAATAACCATTTTTGCTCTGTTTATCAGCAACCAGCATACCCATCATAACTTCGAATGCGGCCTGTTTTGCCCCAGGGTCTGCATTTGCAAAAGTCTGGTTAGGGCGGAACCCGTTCGGGTCATTTCCGAATACCAACTGCGCAAGAGACTCTTCAAGAGTGTCATACGACGCTATAATTATGTTATCTTTAATCAGCTTATCGACAAGAAGAAGGTTCTCATCCCTGGCACCAGCATAGGCAGATTCTTCATCCAAGCAGGGGAGCTTGTGTAGAATCCTCTGTAGTTCGTTGTTCTCAGAGTGGGATAGGCCTACAAATTGGTCATTAGGATGCTCGTTCTTGTAGCTCTGTCGGTTTTCAACCTCTCTAGCAAGCTGACGTACATCCTCAGGATTGGTCTGCTCACAAGAAGCCTCAGCAGTGCCTGAAGCAAGTGTTGCAACAAGTGCAGCAGTAGCAGTAGCAGCACCAATGCCTACTTTCTTAAGAACAGAACGGCTTTTATAAGCCTCTGAATTGTTGTCAACGCCGTTTAAAGCGCTTTTAGAGCTGTCCAAAACTCTTTCTGCCAAATTTGAGCCTTTCTTCATTTTATTTGTCCCCTCAAGTGATTATGATGTATTTTCATCTAGTATGCACTAAAATCGTCACCCTTTTACTGTCTAAACCACCCTGAAAATCTATAACTACTGTGCAGTGCTCGTATTTAAACCTTTCGGGTTACAGTATCTATAGAGTAGTAACAGGTTTTCTTACGAGCTGTAGACAACAGGCACTGAGGAGCAAAAATGCAAAAACCAGGATACGAATGATTAGGAGTTACGGAAAACCACCTACTTACACGCATCGCCCAAAATCTCAACAGCACAACATATGTCTGGAGCGCTTAAAAAGGTTGCTTGTCAGGATTTTGGTTTTAACGGGTAGGGAGAATGAGAGAAGAATAAATAAAAATAGAAAAATAAGTTTAAAAAATAAAAATATTAATTCCAGCCCCTGGGACCACCATTGTAGCCTAAGCTCGTAGCAGGAACTGCATTCGGGTTCTGACGCCTTTGCGTCTTTGCCCTATATGCCTTCCTTGACTTTGCCTTTTTTGCCTGTGAAGGTACAACTGGAAGAGCGGGTAGTATGATCTGTGCCCCTTCATGCTGTGCCTGAAGCTCATTGACATCCTTTCTCAAAGGTGAGTTCTCCTGGATAGCAAGAAGCTCTTCAGCAGTAACCACTTTCTGCTCAAGTTGTGAGACTGTCATGGAACCTGCATTCTTCTTGCAAAGCTCAGCACCATACATCTCGCAGTATGCCTGTGCGGCTTCTGCATAATCCTCAAGAACTTTGAATGCAGTGACCATTCCGTCGAATTCGACGCCGACCTGAGCGTACTGCTTCTTCAGCTGATCCTTCAGCTCAGACGGTATGTTGTACTTTGCCAACATCTCATCTGCAAGCACATTTGCTTTCTCTTGAAGCATAGGCTTGACCCATTTATCAGCAGCAAAGTATCCGCCGACCGCGACTCCTGTCGCACCAAGCACTGCAGCTGCAGTCACGTATATTGCAACACGTCCTCTGCTCACACCATCACGTGTTGGTGCAGGTATATTTGCAGGATTAGATGCGGCTGCAGCCTCTGACTCTCTGACTGGCTCCCCAGGTATATCGACAGGCGTGAGCGGTGTCCTGCTCTCTTCTTCTCTTTGAGCAGCCTCGATATCCCGCTCAATATCATCTCTCACTTCAGTATCATTCCTTTCTGACATTTTCTGACCTCCTACAGTCAAATCATTATCGTAATTTTCATTGCTCTGGACCGGCTCCCGTGCAGGCTTAGGTATAGGTTCCTGTACAATAGGTTCCTGTGCATGTGCTGCACCCTGTTCCTGAACTGTGAGCGCATCAGGATCTATCTTGAAATCATCAAGATCCAACTCTATCTCCTCTTCTGAATCGTCACCCTCTTTTTCAGGTGAAAGAACACCAGCATCAACATGTGATTCCGCTACCCGTGTCTCGGTAGAGCGCGGATCAGCAGGCTTTTCAGCAGGCTTTTCAGCCGTTTCCTTAACCCCTGTGCTATTAGAGGTAGTTTCTCCTTCATAAACATTGCGGTCTGGACCATCATCATCCTTAAGGCAATCATAATCCGTCAGGAATCTCTGAGCCACAACACCTATCTTGTTCCAATCACCATCAGCATCACATTCCTCAGCTATCTTACGCAGATAAGTACGTATGCGAGAAGGATCTTTCAGACCATAAGCAATTTTAGCTATACTTCTGACAATCCCTGGCGCGTACTCAGGATTGGATGCCACCACACCTGCAAGAAGCCTTGCGACAAGCGGCTTGTACTCGCCATGTTCCGCAAGAAAATCTGGTGCACCGACCAAGATCTTATCGCCCCCTTGCACATACATCTGGACACAGACTTTAGCCAGCACTCTCATCTCGTCGGAGAGAGGTTTTTCCTGTGCAAGGAATTGAGGGATCTGAACCGTAAAAAGCTTTGTTGCAGCCTCAAGATATCCTTTACCTGCAGGCTCTTCAGCCATCACACCCACAAGACCGAAATAGTCATCCATCTCCTCATCACTATCAAGAGATGTGACTGCTATCGATACTGCCTTGCGTATACCTTCCTGCTCAAGAGGATCGCATCGCGACAGAAGCTTGACATAAGTCTCTTTCTGCATGCCCGTTAGCTTGCCTGGAAGATCCCCCTCGACAACTTCATCAAGAGAAGGTCTGCGTGGAAGAGGTGGAGGTGCTTGAGGCAGCATGTCTGCCTCTGGTGCCTTTTCAGACTCACTCTGAAGTTCCGCCTCTAGCTCATCTAATTGTCTATCATAGTCAACAGGCTCCGACTCCGAAGATGTGACCTCATCAACAGGTACCACTCTCTCCTCTGTAGCTATCCTGCTTTCAGCAGACCCTTCACCAAGACCATCATGTTCATCGAATAGCGAGGGAGTATCCTCTTCCGCTGTGCCTGGCAACCTATCATACTTCCTGGTCTGAACCTCATGGACTGCGGCAGCATCCTGCTCGTCGAGAACTACACCATGTACTGCCCCTATAGACTCATCCCCTGAAAGGTCACCGACAATAGCATCATCAGGAATATGTTCAGGCTCACCGACAATAGCATCATCAGGAAGCTCATCACAAGCAGTAGCATCAGCACATCCTATCTCATCAGCAGCCTTCACTGGCTTCAAGAACTTAGGATCGATCTCAAGCTCATGTACCTCACCAACGTACACTGCAGTATCATTCTCCTGAGCAGTGTTCAGGCGTTTGGTCGCATCCTCTCCAAGACATGCGACAAGATCATGAATATTGTTGAACCTTCGTATAGTTCCAGCAGCATCTTCTTCCATGAGCTCATCCATATAATCAAGATGATCCACAATATCATATACTGCCCATATAGGATCAGCACCATCACTACGCGTCGTATGGAGAGTAGTGATGATATCATAGAGGTTCTCCACATCACTGATACCCTCTTCACCGACGACCTGTGTACCGAGAACTATCCTGTCAAATCCTCCGATCTCAGCAGAACGGTCATTCAACCATGCTGAGAATCCAGGATCCTTGACGGCAGTGCCTATATCAGCATCAGCAATATATACATCAAAACCTATAAGACGCGTATCCAACTGCTCACGTAAAATTTTAATGTAATCAGTTTTATCATCAATTTTATCAACAGAACCATCAGTAGCGCAGCCGCACAAGAGCGCTTTCTTCTGTTCGATACTTATAGGGTCTATCTTTGTGGTCGGGTATCTTGCAAATGGATCCTTGCTTTCAGTCGGAGCGACAGGCCCGCGGCCTTCATCGACAGGAACATCAGATCCCATATCGATCACAGGATCCACAGGTGCAGGCAATTCTGGAAGCGCAGGCAATTCTAGAAGCTCGACCGCTTCTGCAGTCATGTCTTCAGGCGTATCAGGCTCCTGTGCAACAGGTCCCCCGGAAGGTACTTCAATAGATATCGTTGAGCCTGCAGGTCCATCAGGACTCTTTCCAACAGCATCCTCTTCTGGCCTCCTGTATCCTGGAAGGCATGATTCTCTCGCAGCACTTCTCACAACCAAGTCAATAGGTTCAGCAGAAGGTTCAGCAGAAGGTTCAGCAGAAGGTTCAGCAGAAGGTTCAGCAGAATAAACTGCATCAATCTTAGGTGCGCGTCCAATAGGATCAATATTAGAGATGAATATGTGTGCGTCTTTCATCACCTGACCTACAGACCTGTAATCTGGTGATATATAGAAATTCTCTCGACCCTGACTGGTTGAACAGATATTCTCACGTATCTTCTTGACAATCTCTTTCTGGAACTTCTTGTCGACAACACTCTCTGCACCACCCACAATAACTGTCGGGATGTTCTGCTTCTTGAGCTGCGCATATACAGTCATCACACCATCGCCAACGACCTCATCAGTGAGCGGTATGACTGCACAGACAATCGTGTCAATGTGCTCAGCAAAACCTTTATTCACGATGGCTTCAGCACGAGCGTAAAGCTCATCAGGCGTATTCATGTATTCCGGCTTGAATCTCTTCTTTTCAGGATCAAGAAGCCCTTCTGTCAGACCAGCCTCAAACTCAGACTGTGCCTTATCCAAAGCAGCACCAGTCTCAAAACTTGCACTGTCAAGAAAAAGTATCTTCTCCAGCCTTGAAGGTTTAGCATCCTCTTGACTATCCTTTTTATCTGATTGACTCATTTTTTGCTCTCTCAACATATCTAAACGGCTATAAGCCTAATTATCATTAACCCTGTCCAAAAAACCTTTTTTGTCATCTTATGATGACTAAACAGGCGTAAATTTAGGAAATAGCCCATCAGACGCCCCTCAACACACCCTACAAACCACAATTTAAATTGTAAAAACCCTATTTAAAGCTTTGCTTTTTTACTATCTATTAGTGGTTACAAATGGTGAAACTTACGATTATTGAGCGATTTCGGTTTAAAAGGGTTGCCCAGCAGAAT
>JAUVBP010000047.1 GCA_030591125.1 Candidatus Woesearchaeota archaeon
CATCTATGATCTTATAGCCGCAGTGCTTGCATAGCTCTTCTGCGAATTCCCTGACTTCCGGATGGAATGGCATGTTCTCCATATTGAGGCGAAGACGGGAGGCGCCAACAAACATGTATGCTTTGACTTCAATGAAGTGAGGCTCTGCTCGTTCTATCAGCTTGGCGTATCCCTCAGGATCGTGCATGTTGATACCTTTGATACAGGTCAGTCTCAAGCAGGTCCTGGTCTTGTCCTTTATCTTTTTCAGGATGTCCAGGCTCTTCAGCAGGCGCTCCCAACTGTCCTTGCGCTCAGGCTTGCATATCTCCTTGTGAAGCTTCTCATCCGGAGCATCTATCGAGAGGTATATCTGTGTTGGCGGCTCGAGCTTTTCCATCACTTCTGGCAGCATGCCATTAGTGACAACAAACGAAGAGAAATTGCGCTTTTTCAGTTCCAGTATGAAATCGCTGAGATGCGGGTAGTAGAGAGTCTCTCCTGTGAGTGATATCGCGAACTGATTAGGTTCTTGTGCTTCTTTGAGTTTTTCTTTGTTGGTCTTGTCCAGGCCTCCGAAGCCTGAGAGAAGCTTTCGTTGAGCAGCTATAGCCTTGTCAACGAGCTCCTTAGGATCGTCAATATTGGTGAATGGTTCATTGTAATGCTCACGCCAGCAGTATATGCAGTCCATGTCACAGTAATTGGTGGTCACAGACATCTGACAGCAGCGGTGGCATTTTATACCATAGAACTTCTCTTTGTAGCATACGCCCTCATCCCTGAGAGACTTCTTTGTCCAGGTGCATACCTTGACAGCAGAGTGGTCTCCTATGAACGCATACTGCTGTTTTTCCAGGACTTTACGATATGGACTGGTGACCATGTAGAAAGGGGGAGAGGGGTGTTTTTTAACTGTTTTGTTTAGTCCTCAGCCCCTTGTACGCAGCAGATAAGCCTGCTTCGCCGCTCTGAGCGTCTCAGGGTGCCGACGCATGCTTAAGGACATTAACCAATATACTCAAATCCTGCAACACAGAACGGGTTGCTGCTTTCACAACTGCAAGCATGCTACTTGGCACCACTGGCTTATCTGCTGCTATTTTACACAAAATATATAATGCAGTAAGTGGAGGCATGTGTTATCATGGACGTACGAGAACTTCTAGCCAAGCTCAAGGAAGTACCTGAATTCAAGGACTGGTATTCTTCCCATCCTGATGCAAAGCCAGTACATGTATTCTTGATGCTTGAGCAAGGTGCGGATGTCAAGTATGATATGGGTTTCTTTGACTTTAAGAAAGAGGTGATGTCCTCCTTCCTTATTGATGACAAGATGGAACATGCACAAGTGACGGAGACCAAAGAAATATTCACGAAAGATAACCAGACCATCAAACCGCTTGATGAAGAACGGCTGAAGATAGGATTCAAGGAAGCTTTTGAGATTTCACATAAGGTGCAGAAAGAGAAGTATGCGCAGCACGAACCGATAAAGGAAGTGGTCATACTACAGAATATAGCGGAAGGGCAGGTGTGGAACATAACATACATAACAAAGACATTCCAGACATTGAACATAAAAATCGATGCCGAGACAGGAAATGTCGTCGAAGATAAGTTGCACCAGATATTCAGTTTTGATAAGTGACTGTTATCCTTTGTGTAAAGCAAAAACTTATTCTGATTTTTTTACATACGACAATTCCACAGGCGTATTTACCAGTGGAATTGTGGTAGACAGAAACCTTCTGGTTTCTGGGCTTACAGCAAAGCTGTAAGAGTCAAAAGATTGTATCTTTTGACGAATTCCCGACCATCAAGCAGTGGTGTATGCTGGGTTCACTGTGTAATGATGTCGCTCTGCAGCCTATATGTTATTAACAATATCTTTCAGCCTAAATTAATTTAAATACCTGTCTTCTTTTACGAAACGTATCCGGTTCTGACTTCTTCATGATTTCAGGACCACCCCAACTTAAAGGCTTCGCTGGGAGAAAAAGAGCCAAAAAAGGAGGTTGGAAACTTGGTTCCACAGAGTAATATAAGCTACAACACAATACTAAAGAATAAGACGCTATTTGACTGTGTCGACAAAGATTCCTTTGAAGTGGAAACCGAAAACGAAGAAGAATAAGTGATGACAGTGATAAGATCCTTCTGAATCTTTTCTCCAGCGGACTTTTTTTTTTAATTTTTGAGATATACTATTGATGTTCTACTTTAATCACTGATGATTAGAGTCAATCCTTGATGCTTGATAATACTTTAGACCATACCATCTCATGGATATCTGATATGGCGCGAGGCTCAGCACCTTCATTACAATCGACCCTTATCCAGCCATACTTTTCTGCGACATACTCATATGCTTCTGCAGCATCATTCAGGTGCTGTAGATTGTCTTCATGGATGTCGCGTTTCTTACCACCTACATAGTCCCTATGGCCTTTCTTGTCAACAAGCTTCTGGCCTACCTCACAGGGCATGTACAAGAGCATATTTACATCAGGTCTTGGTATGCCAAAGATGCCGTGTTCAAGATCATCTAACCATTCCAAGAACTCATCTCTCAGTTCCAGGTCTTTTATCTTTCCTGCCTGGTGGCCCTGATTTGCTGAGACATACCTGTTGCACACCACAATCTTACCTTCAGAAAGCCATTTCCGTATCTGGAAGCTTGCGGCGTACCTGTCACATGCGTAGAATATCGATGCTGCTTTAGGGTTGACTTCATCCGCGCTACCAAACTTTCCTGTAAGGTACTCCTCAACCAGCGAAGCACTCTTATCACCATATCTGGGGAAATCTGCTGTCTCAACAGAATATCCCTCATTCTTTAGCCTTTCAACAAGAAGCTTTGTCTGAGTACCTTTGCCGGAGCCATCAGTACCGCAGATCACTATGAGCTTTCCATCATCCCCCATTTTATCAAATGGTCATTCTGAGGTTATATAAATCTTTTCTTGGAGTGTTTTGAGTGATGTGTGCGGGCTTTTAAGTCAATCAAAAATCTTAAATAGCTTTCAGAATCAAGTCACTCCGCTGTTCAGGCGATTCAATAATCGGATCAAGGTCTTTAGATAAAAAAGATGAGATACATAGGGGTGTGACAGTTTGACAGATATAGTTAATGATATTCTAGACTCAGAGGGAAACCTCAGACCAGGTTTCAGTGGTATCGGAAGGATAAGAGGGAATACTGATTATACTAAGGATGAAGCGACAGTACTCAAGTATTTCTTCACCAATACGCATTCCAATGTGTACTGTGCAACAGACCAGATGCCGGGAGAGCTATGGGCCCTTATCATGGGCCAGTATGCAAGAAGCAGCATGACCGGAAGGGATAGGTTGCTCAAACTGTTCTGTGACATGGAAGAGAAAGGTGAAGCGATATCTGTATCCAGTCTGGCTGAGATGATCAGGTCAGGAAGTGATGTTGCAGGAGCACTTCAGGTATACCTCAGTAAAGCAGGAAAGTTCATAGAGACATGGGGTGTAAAGTATGGTCATGCATCACTCAGAGACTCAGGAGTGATCAGGATATGCTTCGAAGGTGTCAGTCAAAGAGCGACAAAGTTCCTTGAGAGCGCAAGGGAAGGTGCATATCAGGAACAATCTACAAGAGCCATCCCTTACGAGATGGAGAATCTGGGTGTACCTTATGAGATACGCGGAACCAAGTACGAGATCATCATCCACGAGCTGGATGAGAAACTCATAGAGCTCTACAATAAAATCTACGATAAGCTGATGGTGTATCTGCCAAGTAAGTTTGCGCACATGCGGGCCAAAGCTGACGAAAGGCTTGCATCTGAACTTGGCCGTAGTGATGTGAAGATAACTGACAGGGAATGGAACAGCATCATAGCTGCAAAAGCATTTGATGTAGCAAGATACTTGTTGCCTCAGAACATGACTACATCACTCGGGATCACGTTGAACACCAGGAGGTTCCAGGACAAGCTCACTGAATGGCAGTCTTCTGATATACTGGAGATACAGGTGCTCGGCAAGGTTGCACAAGTTGAATCCATGTTGATAAGCCCAACTCTTATGAAGTATGGTAACCGAAGCATGTATCATGTAAAGATACCTCCAGCACTCAAGGCGTTGAACAAGAAGTTCGTGGCGAATAGCAAGATATGCGCGGATTTCCCTTATACGCATTATGATGTAAGCTCAAAGATGATATCTGCTCCTGATGACCTACAGGAACTGGTCCTGGCAAGCATCCTGCTCAATGCTTCTGATGGTAGTGTGAGCATGGATGACCTGAAGAAGATTGTAAGGGGTATGTCCTTCGATGAGAAACGCGAGGTTGCTGAGAGTGTCGCTGCAGATAAACCGTCTTATGACATCTTCTCAAAGACCATGGAATGCGGAGCAGTAATCTTTGAGAGGGTATACGATATAGGTGCTTTTAGGGACCTACAGAGACAGAGAGGTGACCGGCAGCAGTTCAACAGGTATTCTGTGATAGGATACAACATGCCTAAAGAGGTCGAGGAGATCGGCTTCAAGCAGGAGTTTGTCAGCCTCATGAACGAGGTCAAGCAAGTATATGACCTGATGTGTGATGAGGGGATGGCCGCAGCAGAATATGTCCCTGTGATGGCAAACGTACTGCGTCATGTCGTAACAAAAGACCCTGTACAGTGTTTCTATGAGGCAAAGCTTCGGGCTCAGCCTGCAGGAATAGATTCATACAGATGGATTGCTCAGCAGGAGATAGAACAGCTCCTTGAGGTGATGCCTGTGTTCAAAGGTCTTGTGCCATACGACGCTGAGTACTATGATCTCGGCAGACTAGGAGAGACAGTGAACATGAAGCTGCGGAAGCATAAGAAAGCGGCTTGATATCATAACTTGAAGCCTGATAAGTATTCGCGTATGTTGTTGAGCTCTTGCTGTATGGCCTGACCTTCTTCTTTTTTTCCTTCTTTAATCTCACTTAGAAGATCTTCGTAGCAAGACTCAACAAAAGTGAGTAGTCCGTTTATAGCTTTTTGACTGAATCCTGATGGTGGCATTTTTTCAACCTCTAGTATGTAATAAACAGAAAACTTTATATAATTTATCACCCCTGTACAGGGTGTAGAATGTATGAAAAACAATTACAACGGGTTGGACTCACAGAAGGTGAATCAAAGGTATACGAAGCGTTATTGACTTTGGGTTCTTCTACCGTAGGTCCTGTCGTGAAGAGAGCAGGTGTAGCATACTCCAATATCTATGAGATACTCAATAGATTGCTGGAGAAAGGTCTGGTGAGCTTTATTGTCAAAGAAAAGACCAGATATTATCAAGCTGAAGAGCCCAATAGGATAAGAGATTATATCCAGAAGCAAGAAGAGCATTTGAAAGAGAGCAGACAGACATTTGAAAATATCCTTCCGGAGCTAGAGTCTGTAAGAAGTTTTGTCGGAAATAAAGAAGAAGCAGAAATATTTGTAGGTCAAAAAGGACTATTATCATCTTTTGAGAAGCTTCTGAAGAATTCACGTAAGCGAGATGTAGGCTTCTTTTTTTATGTTCATGATCCTAAATACTATGAACAGGCAGAGAAATTCTATATCAAGTCTTGGGACATACTAAAGAAGTATGGAAATAGATGGAAAGGCATCAGTAATGAAAGACTTAAAGAGACAAAATTAGCCGCAAGTTATCCGAAATTCATAGAACAGAAATACGTCTCATTCCCTGTTCCTGGTAACATAGATATAATGAATGATAAAGTGCTGATAACTGTCTGGAGAGACAAGCCCATAGGGATATTGATACATTCCCAAGAGATGGCAGAAAGTTTCAAACAGTATTTTGATTCTGTCTGGAAACAAGCTCAGTAGATCCTCCAATTATCCACTCAGAGCCAGCCTTGTCTTTCCAGATACTGTTGTTCTACTTTCTTTCCTCAACCACCACACACCTAGATACGCGAAAGGCGTGTCGAGCAGTGCGAAGAGTATCTTGAATATCCAGTATGGCACGATGAGGGATATGACAAAGACCGCGTCCCACATCGGGGCTGTCTTGTAGAATGCCACGAACATGAACACTGTACTGTCTATCAGCTGACTGAAAAAAGTGGAAATGTTGTTACGTAACCATAAGTGCCTACCTTCTGTCTTACGTTTCCAGAAATGGAATGACCACATGTCATGCAGTTGGGCAATGACGAATGCCAATATGCTTGCTATTGTCATACGGATGGTTACCTTGAATATCATAGAGTAGCTCTCGTTGTCTATCGAACGCTCGGCGGCAGGCACTGCGATTGCTATAGAGGTTATCAGTATCATCAACAGGAGAGCTATGACGCCTGTGGTGATGAACTCCAGCACTTTTCTCCTGCCATGGACCTCTGCAATCATATCTGTTATCAGGAACATCAGAGGCACTGTAAGGATCCCTACCGAGACATGCACTGTACTGAAGAAGTTGAGGGCTATCTCCCTGCCCCCTATTGTCTGGAGAAATATCTTGAGAAGGTATATCAATGGGAAGAATATCATGTTAAGAGGGGTTGATAGGAATGAAGGTATGTCGAAATGGGTTATCTTGCTACCTAGCACATTAGACAATATCAGCGCAGCGACAAATAATCCTAACAATAGGTTAGTCTTATCCTTTATGTCAAACCTCATATGTGTCTCCCCCGCTGAAAGTGGTTCTGACTTGGATTATAAACATTTCGTTTGACTCTTAAACCGCGTGGATACTGTTTTTAGGGGTTGCGTATACATTTAAATACGGCCTCTTTCTCTGCCTGTGTCATGGATGTAGAACCTACATATGAAGAAGTCCTGAACCATATGAACAGCATGGAGTTCTCAGGCATGAAGCTGGGGATAGAGAGGATAAGAGATGCATTACGGCTCTTCGGCAATCCTGAGAAGAGGCTTAAGATAATACATATCGCAGGCACCAATGGCAAAGGTTCTGTGGCGGCCATGCTTTCAGTAATGCTGAAGAATGCAGGTTCCCGGGTGGGGATGTTCACCTCCCCACATCTTGTCGATGTGAGAGAGCGGATCCGTATCAATGGGGAACTCATCAGCAAACAGGATTTCAAGGACCTATTTCTCGAAGCCAAGGCAATGATGTCAGAGTTGACATTCTTTGAGCTTGTGACACTCATGGCCGTGCTTCATTTTGTGAAGCAGAAAGTGGATCGTGCAATCTTTGAGTCAGGTCTAGGCGGCACTTATGATGCCACTAATTTTCAGAATGACCATATATCAGTCATAACTTCAATATCATTGGATCATATGCACATACTCGGCGATTCTGTCGAACAGATAGCGCGTGACAAGTGCGGCATAATCACTGAGGGTCGGAAAGTCGTCACTACCTCATCTAATCAGAGAGTCATGAGCATCATCAGAGATGCTGTTGAGGTCAAGGGTGCAGGATTGATTGTTGCAGGAGTGACAGATCTTGATGTATCCCTGAACGGTGCTTTCCAGAAAGAGAATGCAGGGATCGCTGTCCAGGTCGCCAAAGAGCTGGGCGTACCTGACAATATCATAAAGGAATCGCTTCTCGAAGTGGAATGGCCGGGAAGGGCAGAGTTCATAGAAAAGAATGTCCTGATCGATTGTGCACATAACCCTGCGGGTGTCGACGCATTGAAGGCTTATGTCGAGTCATTGGAATACGATAAGCTGGTCATCGTATTCGCTGCCTGCAGGAACAAGGATTATCAGGAGATGATCGACAGGCTTCCTGATCATGATAGATTGATATTCACGCAGAGCAGCATAGAACGTAGGTTGCCTATATCCGCGGTTCCAGATGACATCGATTGCATCAAGATTGTAGATCCATTAGAGGCACTTGAGCATGCAAAGTCGCTTGCTGGTGAGAATGGGCTGGTCGTGGTGTGCGGTTCTATATTCCTTGTAGGGGACATAAAATCAGCATTAGCTGCTGATCTTGTCCATGATCTTGTTTCCTAAGTCTGTACAGGCCAGCTTTGTGTCTTCTTGTCTTGTAACTTCTTCAGGGTCTTCTGCCCTGGCAATCACAGAACCCGCACTGATCATCTTCATCCCTTTGACATAATTACTGAAGATCTGTTCTAAGAATGTTTTCCAATTGTCAATCGGTTGTGCACC
>JAUVBP010000019.1 GCA_030591125.1 Candidatus Woesearchaeota archaeon
TGACCCCGGAGATGAGAACTACTTTTGCACTGCAAGTTGGCCGCCTACCTGGATACATGACTTAGATTTTAATATTCCCCCTGATAATCCTCGCGGGCGTGATACCTGCAATGCTATACCGTCCTATGGTTGGACAGGTACAAAGTGTTGCGGAGATGATACAGGAGATTCGTCATCCTATGATCCCGTATCTGGAGTTCGGAAAGTAGGTGGTGATTCCAGTCGAGAGAT
This sequence comes from Candidatus Woesearchaeota archaeon, assembly GCA_030591125.1. Taxonomy (GTDB): domain Archaea; phylum Nanobdellota; class Nanobdellia; order Woesearchaeales; family UBA11576; genus JABMQF01. The sequence goes on from JAUVBP010000019.1 coordinate 232, forward strand.
ATATAATGATACCCACTTAGGTTGCTGGGCAGGCAATATAATCCCTGAAAATTCACCACTCATGCTGGTACGTTATAACTTGAGTTATCTTGGGATGTCCAAAGAAGTAAACAAGAGCTGCACGAAACAATCCTGCACGTACGAGCTCCCACCGGTTAAAAATGCGCTGGTAATGAATAAATTCAGTGAGTTGTATGATATGTTTTTTGTCAATGGATTGCCTACAGAAGTAGGTGCAGGTGGATTAATACCCAATGATCATTCATATCTCAAGGTAGATAACATACCCTTACAGATGCTGTATCATGATGGCAAGTTCTGGGGGTGCAACGCGGAGGAGTATATAACTGATATAATCAATACAGAAACAGGAAACCACCTCATAGAACCGTCTGCAGGCTACCGAGAAAGCGATGGAGCTGAATGCCATATAGTAGGAGATTATTTCTGCGACCATGAAGACGGAGCTAATATGGGCTGGAGCAGTGAAAAAGTCCGGATGTATACAAAATCTACTAACATCACACGAGAAGAAGGTGACTCAATACAAGTAAGGGAAGCAGATGAAGATCAAGTGCTGATAAATGCTATATATAGGGTGAACAGGAAAGGGAACTACAACCTCGTGGTCAATGGAGGGTTTGAGAATGTTTAAAATAAAAGGAGCGTACAACATAAAAAAACAGCACATGCTCTTTTGCCTATGTATCTTGGCAGTATTAATCTCTCCAATAATCACAACTGCTTTTCGCTGTACAGACCCTGGCGGTTATCCTCGCAGGCATAATCATCATAAAACACCTTATTGTGAGCCTGGTGTAAGGGAGGTGTACGGAACTATCGTACTAACTATCAGTACTCCTTGTCAGGGCACATCCTATGATGACGGTGTTGATCAAGGCGTCAGTTCCTGTTCTGGGACACACACTGAGAACACACCAGTTAAATATTGTGAGGGGACTTATGATTCTGATGGCAGTTGTAGCGGGTTTTTTCTTCTTGATATGTATAATCCTGCAGATCATGAGTATCCTGCCGGGTTGATATTACAAAGGTTCGTGGCAGATGAAGAGTCACTTGACACAAGCCAGCCGTTATGTCTGGAGGATCTTAAATCTTATTACTCTGAAAACATCACTGATGGAGAATATAACATTGCAGGTTGTATTGATGGTTATGATAATGATTGTGATGGAGTCAGGGATAAAGAAGATCTTGAGGACTGCTGGGAATTAGACAAGGACAGAGATGGTTATATTTCAGATGAGTATACCTTACCAGAAGAATACTCGAACGAGTGGGAACCAAATGAAATCCTGTCAAGAATGGTCGCAGGAGATGATTGTGATGATCTTGACGCACATACCAATCCAGACTTTTCCGGTTGTGTCGATGGTCTTATGGAAGATGGAACAATCTGTCTTATTGATAAGGACTATAATTGCAATGGCATTGCCGGCGAGTTCATAGACGCAGACAATGATGGCATACCTGATATCTTTGATGGGGAGATTGCAGACCCTGGCAACAACCCATACGGTCCAGACGGCAGACAATACTCAACAGACAACAACAACCTTCCTGGATGGAATTAAGAATGAATAAGACACTGCTTTCGATATTGTGTATCATCATCCTGTTAGCTTCAGCACTGACAGTCTCATCATCATCCGCAAAGATAATCAATGATGGTATGGCACCACAAGGTGACAACAGCCTTGAGATAACTTCAGATGGCGCGGGTACGCCCATAACCTACACTGTCGAGGATGTAGAGCCTGGACAGTACACTGCAAGCTTCTACTATAAGATCCTCCAGAATGGCAAGAAATTCACTTTCAGCGTCAGAGCCGATTCTGTAAATTACGCGACTTTAAGCGATCTCACTTCAACATCATGGAAGATATACAGTGTCACGTTTGATATAGGCGGCAGCGCTTCCGAGAATGTCGAACTCAGATTCAACCCTGATCAGGGGATGACATTCTACATCGATGCCCTGCAATTCGTCAAAGCAGAGGAGTTCACAAAATTCAATGATTTCAATCATGAGGTCGGGTGCTGCCCGTATGATTACTGCTGGACAGGCGGACTTCTGGACGGTCACGAGAGTTGTGTACATGATGATTATTATGAGAGAAACACCTCAATGCCTCCTCTTGGCTGGAACCTGGCTGACTTTGGCGGAGTCGCAAGCGACCCCACAAGTTTCCTGGATGTCAAAAGCGGATTCAGGTGCGTGAAAGGCGCATGGAAGTTCTCAAGAGCCAAGATGTCTCCCATATATGATGGCGCAGGGTTCTGTCCTGATGAAAGCCAATGTTTTATCGGAGGAAGCGAGGATGCTGAGATAGCGTGTGTCGACAATAGCACATACCACGAGTATTCATACAAGGATGCAAGCGGAAAGCAACAGAATGAATGGTTCTACTGCTATGATGGCAACTGGACCACCCGGACAAAAGAGATAGCGCTCCAGATGTTCAAGATGGTCGAAGGCAAGGACAAACCATATACTATAGCCTGTGACCGGTTCGATCGCACACTCAATCCTGACCAGAGCTTCAGCTACTATAGGGACTATTATGGTGATAACATAATCACGATACTCACTTCAGGCTTTGTCAATGAGTTTTGCGTAATGACATTTGATGGACAGGTTGTATCTGGATTCTCATTGAACAACCTGGCGCTGAATCAGACTCTTGGAGAGGAAGGGGGATGCATCAAAGGGCTCTTTGCCTGCCTTACGGAAGGCAATTGTGATGAGGATGGTTGTTTAATCTCAATCCCTCCAGATTTCACGACACCCAAAAGGTCGTTCATCGAGATGATAAAAGGTCCTGATCAAGGAGACTATTGTAATTCTGCAATACAAGTCACTGACGGAAATTATCACAAATGCAAGACCGACGATGTATATTACAATGCAAAGCTCAATACGGTAATCTTCACGAAACCAATACCGACACCACAGAGCGTCCCATTTGCAGGATCCGTATCAGAGTCGTTGATAGAGAAGGTCTTTGATACATTGGTTGAAGCCATCACCAACCTCCTCGGTATCGGAGGGGCGATACCTCAATTCGGACTGATCCAAAAGGATCAGCTGGATTTCATCGAGAAAGCAGGAACATTCGATAAGCTATATCTCAGTTATTCTCCTGACGGACCAGTACCTGGTAAAGGGAGGACAATAAAAGCCATACGTGAGACCCGGGCACAGAGAAAAGTGTCTGGAGCAGGCGTAGATGTAAAGACATTCATAGAGGTAGAATACGCCAACTATCCTGTGGAAATCTGCAAGTTCTTCTATAGGCATAACTATCATGATGTCAGGGGGCAGATATCTGCAGTAGATAAGATACAATGCACGCCGACAATAATGAGCGGTAGCGAGTGGGTGCATACAATATATGTTGAAGAACCGATATTTGAAGACATCCCCTCCACCCTTTGGGATGTCAGGATATGGAAAGGTGTGTCGGATAATTTCTGGAATGATATAACCCAGAAGATAAGGATCCAAGAGCCAAAGATATTAGGAGGTTCTCCCCCAACAGTGCCTGCTTTTGTGACTGAACCTATAACCACGCCGGTCGTCGGGACCAATGTTGAGTTCATAATCCCGGGTCCGTCGCCTGATAGTGATGAATGGATAGCGAGGACCTGGAAATTTGGAGATGGTGATGTGGCAAGTGCAGGATCATCTGAATTCGTGGCACTATGGAATTCAACAACATTCCATAGGTTCCTTGATGTGAACCAGAATCCGGGTTACCCAGTCGTCCTCTGTATCATGAATAAAGAGTTCAGGATATCCTGCGGAGCGCCAAGGCAATTAAGGATAGGAATACCTCCACAGGTGGATATAACCGCGATACAGACAGGTGACCGCGCGATACAAGCAACGGTCAGGATAACTGAAGGCAATTCCAAATACAATATGAACTTCAATTGGGATGATGAGTCTGAACCTGAAAAGCATGAGAACACCGGGCAGTTGATATTCATCAAGACACACACATATGATGAGTCAGAATATGGTACTGCTATCGCAATCAGGAAAGTCTTATCAGCCACTGGAACAGACAGGGACGGAGTCCAGTTCAGCAATAACTATACTGTACTGGTAAATAAGATATATACTCCTTAGATCTCACAGTTTATGTGTCTTATGTTCAATACGTCCATAGAGCAAGTCATCTGATTAAATTCAGATGTGAACTCTGGGGGTTTTATGATGAAAAATATTGTCTTAGCAGTAACGATTTATTTGATCCTTCTACTGAATGTCCTGCTGGTAGCAGGACAGTTCAGAGATCACGATGAACCGGTATGCAGCATCGATCATGAGGTGGGGGTCTGCTCAAATGCTCAGGATCCCACATTATCTACACACCTAAAAATAAAAGCGGTGTGCGTGCAGACAGGTGCTTTCATCAATGGGCGTCCTCAGGGTAAATGTGTCCCTCTAGAAAACTTGAGTGAACAGGTCCCTGATATGTACTGTTGTTTCACTTCATCAGCTCCAGCTGTGGGGTACTATCATTTCAGAGATGTGTCTTATATGACGGACAGTACTCTTCTCTCTCTTTCTACTGATGCAGGCATATCCTGCAGTGCAGGGGCAATGATAGATTACCATATGTGTTCTTCATCAGTCGATCATGATGCTGATGGTTATTGCCTAGGTAGTGGTTGTGATGTGTCTGACCGTGATTGCAATGATAATGCTTACTTTTGTAGGAGCGAATGTGATGATATCAATCCTGTAGAAGGGTGTTTTGATTTCTGTAATGATGAGGATAATGATGGGGCCTGCGCTCCGACAAATCTGCGCCCTAGCAGTTCGGAGCTATCTGCTGCCGAGTGGGGTATACCTGCGGTCAATGACTATTTTGATACCATAGACGATTTCTATTACGCAAACTTCCGCGTTGAGGCTGATAAAGTAAGATATACTGACTTTGTCCCCTGTGATGACCCTTCCTGCAGCCGCACTGCAGCATATCCTAACTGCTGCTGCTGTCACGATGCAGCTTCTGAAGAGTGCTGTGATACTACCAATCGTGCTGATGGACCCTGCGGAGATAGACCCACATATATCAACTCTACAGAACCATTCAGGTATTGTGGTGTATTAAGGTCGGGTGAGATTGCAGGCCAGCCTTTTGATGATGTATTCTATTCCCCTAATCCTGACCCGTGGATAGCTGAGAGGAAATGGTTCGATATCCCTTTTGATTGTGATGATGCTGATGCCAACATAGATCCATTTACCCCTGAGGGCGAATCTGAGGGTTCCTGTAATATGATAGATGATGATTGTGATGGGGAGATTGATGAATGCTCGCCGTTCATACCTGAAGGGTATATGAATAGGCAGTATAAATTTAATTATGATTATCCACCTCTAGAGGAGCCGGAGCGACGCGATGAAGATGATGCTGATGATACTGATGATGCTGATGATGATTGGATAGACTGGGAAGGGCCGGTCGTAGTGCTGGGCGGACCCGTACCTGAATCATTATATATCGAGGAAACAGGACGCGCAATGGGGTGGATAACCGGCAAAGCAACAGGTGAGGATGCTGATACTGTCGAGGATGACATAGTTGTTCAGCCTCAAGAACGTAGATGTATATATTCCGGTCCGTTCAGTGGATGCCAGATACTTGACTATGATGGTGATGGTTACAAAAACTTTATTTTTCGTTGTCCTGATTGCAATGACTGTGATGATCACAATGTAAGCATAAACCCTGGGGCGGATGATGAGGACCCAAACGGGCCGACAACCCCTGACATGAACTGCAATGGCTTTGCAGGAGACACACTTGATAGCGATTCAGATGGAATACCTGACATTTTTGACCAGTGCAATTCCAATCCAGGAACCAACCCTTATGGCCATGATGGGTGCGAATATATCGTTGATGATGCTGGAAGCAACATACCGGGATGGAGCAACTAATTGTTTCACATAATCTTTATATACACATATTCTAATCAGGTCATATGAAAAGAGGCATCATCATAATCTTCGTATCAATCGCGTTATTCTTGTTATCATCATCAACTGTCCAGACACAGGACTGTACATGGCAACCAGCGTGTGACGTCACGGTCCAGGACTGCGGTTGTGGGGGTACACAGACCCGAGCAACAGTCTGTGATGGCGGGTGCGGAGAGTGGTATGCCTGCAGTGTCAGTGATGTGGAAACGGACTGCACTGATGGAGCAGACAATGATTGTGACAATCTTATCGACTGTGATGATACTGATTGCAGTGCTTCTACTGTGTGTGATGTCCCTGATGATGAGACAGACAATGTCCCTGATTGTGAAGACGGAGAGGTGCAGGAATGCGGTGAAGGGGGCCTGGGCGTGTGCAGTACAGGCACAAAAGACTGTGTGAATGAGGTGTGGAGTGCGTGCACAATGTATCTGCCAAGCACTGAGATCTGCGACGGACTTGACAATGACTGTGATGGAGAGACTGACGAAGGTTGTGATGCTTCAACACCGCCTTCAGAACCACCTGCAGAATGTGAAGACGGAGATACAAGAGAATGCGGCACGGACGTCGGCAATTGTCAGAAGGGGAGGCAAGTCTGTACATCAGGTGCGTGGGGCGAATGTGAAGGGGGAGTCAGACCCCTACAAGAACAATGCGGAAACAATGAAGATGATAACTGTGATGGCAGAGTCGATGAATCCTGTGAAATCAAAGAACTCCCTGAAGCAGTCACACAAGAACAGATAATTGTTGACCAGGAAAAAGAGAATCTAAGAGATAGTCTCCGCAGATCAACGGACAGGGAGCAGACAGAAGAGGGGACAGGCAGGGAATGTATAGACAAAGATGGTGATGGCTATGGACAGAATTGCCAAAAGAGCTTTGACTGCAATGATGATGATCCTGATGTACATCCTGGCGCACAGGAGATATGCAATAATAGGGATGAGGACTGCAACAACCAGATAGATGACCATCTTACAAGAGACTGCGGTGATTCTAACGTCGGCGCATGCAGTACAGGAAAAGAACAGTGCAGAGAAGGCAGATGGATGGGATGTACTGCTAAATACCCTAATCCTGAGCGTTGCGGTAACCGCATCGATGATGATTGTGATGGTGAAGTCGACGAGGATTGCGAAGAAAAAAACCTGAGTGTATCCAGAAAGGCACTGAGAAGAGCTCTTGATGCAAGGTTTGGCCAAGGAAAGTATGATGAGACCAGTTTTGTCAAGAAGCAACAGACCACAAATCGGTTCATCAACATGAAAAAGAAATCCGTAATCGCGCATGGCAAGACAAAGATACATATCAAGGTCATACCGATACAGGGCCTCAAGAACTTCACGATATATGAAGAGATACCCAAAAGCATAGCCCAGTCCACTAAAGATATAGTATTTTCAATAGAACCTGAAGTGCTAGAAGATGATCCTCTTGTCGCCTGGCATTTCTCAGAACTCGTCCAGCCCACAGAGATAACCTATGAAGTCGCAGGTGAACATGAAGATGCTCACGAACAGACGAGTACAACAACAATCGCAGAAGAGACCGCTGCATTAGATAGGTCGTGGTTATTCAACCTGATACCCCTCATGATAATACCTATATTAGGATTAGCATTCGTATTCCTGGTACAGATGGCACACAGAAGAGAATGATCACATCAGTGAATACACTGTCTTCTCTTATTTTCTCTTCTTACCTACCTTACCAAGTGCAGCATTGAGAATCTTCAGCTCTGCAAGCTGCTCCTGCGATATCTTCTTGAGAATCTTGGTCTCTTCGACATGCTGTCCTATCATCTCCTTGAGCTCTTCCTTTATCGACTCGTTGCTGTCTGTCAGGATGATCATGAACAACAGCAGAAGCCAGAGGAAAGCTGCCTGAAGCACGGCCCAGGTCAGATGACCCTCTCCTGTGTAGAGCTTGTTGATGTAATAGAACCCTATCATGGTCACTGCAAGCCCTACAAGAAGCAGTATCTTCTCAAAGAAGTTCAACCTTCTTGTCAATTTTCTTAGCACTTTCATGTACGCAATGCTGGCGGGTGATTATTTAAATGTTTTGCTTACAATCATATGTTCTGTTTCACATGTCAGAAACATACTTACGCCATATTGCTCCTGGATGAAATCTCTCTTGTTCTTTCCCTTCTGTATGTCTCTGAGCACACGCAAAAATCTTCGATCTTTGGTGTCATAAAACTTAATGTTTTTTATGATGATCAAGAACCGTACTCTTTTTCTGAACCAAGACCATCAGAACCACTCTGAATTTACAGATGACGGTTCTTGACATGAGCCTCGTAGATGAACATGAGATATCCCCCGATATAGAATACAATAGTTATAGTAAAAAATATCAAGAGATGCGCGGCTATGAAGTATCGTCCTGCCTGAGCCAGCATACTTATTGTCTGCATATAGTACCTCGCTACGTCGGTGAAAAAATAATATAGATACATCCCGAGGTAGATGAGAACCACTGCAAAAACAAGTTTCAGGCTCTTTACAAAACTCTTTTTTGACAGGAAGTGAAAGATGCCCATGATCAGAGCGGCCGCAAGCAGGACAAGCCATATGTTTCCTGTACCAGGGATCGCCTGGGTGGTTATATCCGCACCTATCAATGTCTCAGACTCCACAGACGCCATCCTGAAGACCGGCTTGAGAAAAAATACTGTCACGCTCCCAAAGAAGAGACCCACCAAGTTAGGGATTGGGGTCTTCTTCTTCATGTAAAACCTTGTCCATAAGTATGCAGGTCCGAAAAAAAGCATGAGTATCGCAAGCAGGTTGAAAATGTATATCAACATGATTCCTGCCTGCGTTGCTATGCCTGATGCAGAAGCGAAGTCTGCCACCATATGGGTAGCCAAGGGCACGTGGCCCGCACCGAGCTGATGAAAATACCAAGGATATAGCAGGCCAGTGGTGTAAGGTATTATGAAATGCCCTATCTCGACGAGAAGATGCAAGGCGAGCAGCCCTGCAATAGCAATAGTGATGGTCTTCTTAGAATGGAACAAAGACACGAATCTCCCGTAGAAACCTTCGCTGGATTCGCTCACTTTCTTGAGAAATGATTCTGTGTGCATGCTCTTCCCCCTCTTGACTATGACGAACAGATAGAAGAACAAGATTATCATGAGAATCGGCGCATCTACTGTCAGACCCAACCATTCAAAAGCGAAGGTGAACACTATGAGATATGCGGAGAGCAGTATCAGGTAGATGCTCATGAACCTGACCATCTTCTGCGTCAGCGTCTTTGCCGCCTTGTCCTCATGGATTATCCCCAGTACACATGGTCTGCGCAGGTGTTCCTGAACAAGGAGCGCGGAGACAACCAACAGGATAATACTACCTATCCAGAAACCGACTGTCTCTATAACGCCTGCGTTGGACAGTATCAGTGTGTAAAAACTCTTCAGGATCCCGCTCTCATGCACGACCGAGATAATGAACCCTATCATCGTCTTTATCGATAATGTCAGATATGCAACCACAATCAAGAGGTCATAAATCCCTTCCTTGAAACCGAAAATTATCTTTGTAATGCTGGCCCTGTAGAACAGATAGCATATCGCCAGAATTGCGAGTATCTTCTCTATATACTCTACCTGTGCAGGGATCACTGTGAAGAAATCAAGAGTCTCTATGAGTATAAGGAACAATAACAAGAATTCTTCCAGGCCGACTTCTGCTTTTTTTATGAATGATAACATGATACCCCTCTTTTTATCGGTTCAGGTCCATTGATATTTATATATGTTTTTTTGACAATTCAGTGTGTTACGCAGAAAAGTCTGATCCATGACCTTCAGATCAATAAATCCAGACTTTTCTGGTCGACCAACTCCCAAAGAGATATACCTATTTTTAGGCCTGTGAGTTGGTCATTTTCACGATAAAAAAGCAAAACCTTTTTAAATGAGCAATCCGTGAACTAGCTATATCTGAAGTGTAATAGAAAAGGCGTGAAACCCCCTTATATTGTTGTTTCAGGCCTAAAAGAGTGGTGGACTAATGGTGAAAAAGAGGTTTTGGTTAGCGATTCTACTACTAGTCACTCTGTTCTTTATCTCTCCTGCTGTTGAAGCAGGCTGTTGTTATGGTATAACCGGTTGTGCAAGGGCATTCTTTGAATCTTCCTGTTCTTCCCTGGCAGCTTTCGATCCTAAAGAGTGTGAAGATATCCCTGAGTGTGACATAGTGGCATGCTGCCATTCACTGCCTGACATGCCGAAATCCACTTATCTAGGAATCTGCCAGGCATTGGAGCCTGCACCAGAAAAGACAATACACATAAGATCATTCGACACAAACCCTTCATCTGAAAGCGCCTATGCTGAATCATTATGTGAAGGGTCTGCGCTTCCCACATGTCAATTCGCAAGCTGTGAAATTCCAAATCCCCACGACTGCCAGTGTGGCTCTGTAGCATCCACTTCAACATCATCGTTCTGCTGCGCACGTGATAATTCTGCATTCCCGAATTTTGGATCGTGTTCCGCCAGCCCAAGCTGTCATGTCACAGATTTCTTCAGCATACATGGGCGGGTAGAGACTCCTGCAGGTGTTGGCGTGGCTGGAGCAGAGGTCAGAGCAGGCGGTAAGGAAGTCATAAGCGAATCCGATGGGAACTTCACTGTCGAGCTCCTTCCTGATCAGTCATCTGGTACGGCAGTAGTAGTCAAGAACGGTACGATCAACTCCACATCATATACTATAAATGGAGCAGATGTATTCGACCTGATGATCATACTGGACATATTGGCACTTCCTCCTGAAGGGGTCGAGGTATGCGGTAATGGGTGGGATGACAATGGCA
>JAUVBP010000196.1 GCA_030591125.1 Candidatus Woesearchaeota archaeon
AGGGGGCTTCTGGTGGCAGAATTCGGCTGTTTCAGCTTTCTGAAAAATGGCCTTTGGAGCCCTGTGTGGCAGGCAGTTTTTTCGTGTTTCCTGGTGGTAAAAACAATATGTTTCCTGGTTTAAATGTGCCTTATAATGTATAAAACTCTGATTTAAATATTAACGAAAGACTTAAATATGAGATTTACCATGTAATAAGTCTTAGATTCTTAGAGATATATACTTCATATGCTTTGTTATGCATTGTGTAATCGATAACATGGATCTACCCCCGACCCTTGACAATGGATTCTCGCTCGTGTGTAATTCTATGTCCGATGCTCATATAGTAGGAATGGTGCTTGCAGTACCCGAGCCGGTAACTTGACGCTTATAGAACGTTGCGACGCATAAAGCATCCAGAGTGCGTTGAGAGATGACAACGGGGCAGCCATTCCTGCTTTTTTTTTTCTTATCAACTTATCAATGGTCAGGGTTGTATCTAGGACCTGTCAAAAAAATAAAAAAAGTCGTCCCTGCATCACTTAGTGAGCTGGTTCTGGATCTGGGAAAGCGCCTTGTTCAATGTGAAGAACAGGTTGAAGTCAGTCACTTCACTTACATAAGGCTTGCCGTTATCCATCACCTTGGCCTGGATCTCAAACTTGTTATGCCCAGAACCCACCTTCTTCATGCTCACAGTGAGCTTCTCAAAGTTATCTGCGATGTCAGACAACTTGCGGACATGGTTGCCGACCATCTTCTTAAGAATTATCATAGAGCCGCCATCTAATTCCTTGAAACCTACAAGCTCTATGCTGCCGCCCAACACTATATTTTCTGACTCTGCCATGGCAAACACCTCGCACCCAACATTTGGTGGTGTAATCCTAAGAAATATGGTGGCAGAGTATATAAATTTTTAGTTATGCACAAAAATTTTACAAATTTTTGGCATCCTAAAAATCCGCCTACAAAAGGAATGGCCCGGTCAAACTCCACTTTTTAGGGTGGAGCAGGGTGCTTTCGGTGGATTTTTATGATACGAGCAGAATTTACTATCCTGATAAAAATAGTTAAATTCTGCTGGATATATCAACGGAAATCTTATATTATGCAAGATTAAGTTCCGTTGATATATATTTAACTACATGTCTCAGGTATACGATAGGTGATATACTCATGGCGACCACGAAGATAGCATTCATCACATTCGGCTGTACGCTCAACTTTGCAGACACTGAACTCATGAGCGGGCTCCTGCAGACTGCAGGGTTTGATGTTGTTGGTAGTGATGCTGTGGATTCGGCTGATGTCGTGATTGTCAATGGCTGCAGTGTCAAGCACCTGGCAGAGAAGAAGTTCTTCAAGGCAGTCCAGAGATTTGAGGATGCAGGGAAGAAGATAATAGTCGCTGGCTGTGTTGCCCAGGCTGAGCAGGAATACGCAAAGACCAGGCTCGCTTCTTATTCTATAATAGGCACCAAGCAGTTGAACAAGATCGTCCATGTTGTTGAGGAGACATTATCAGGCAATATTGTGCAGTTGCTAGGTCAGGATAAGAACGATAGGCTCAATGTCCCACGGGTCCGGCGCAATCCCGTGGTAGGTATAGTGCCCATCTCTGAAGGATGTCTTGGTGAATGTACCTATTGCAAATCACGCTTCGCCCGCGGAAAGCTGGTGAGTTATGACCCTGACGCAATAGTCAGGCAGGTCGTCTCAGATGTTGCAGAGGGATGTAAAGAGATATGGCTCACCTCGCAAGACTGTGGAGCGTATGGGAAGGATATAGGTACAGATATTGTGACCCTGCTCAGGGCAGTGTGTGATGTCGAGGGAAATTTTATGGTCAGGATAGGGATGATGAATCCTGATTTTGCTCTTGAGCATCTTGATGACCTGATAGGTGTGTTCAAGGAGAATAAGGATAAGCTGTTCTGGTTCCTGCACATCCCTGTCCAGGCAGGGAGTGATAGGGTGTTGAGACTCATGAAACGGAAATATACTGTTGGTGATTTTATTCATGTAACAGAATCAATAAGAAGGGAGCTGGCGCAATTTACTATTTCAACAGACATCATCTGCGGCTTTCCGGGAGAGACTGAAGAGGAGTTCCATGATAGCATAGAGCTGGTGCAGAAGGTAAATCCTGATGTCATCAACATATCAAGGTTCTGGCCGCGTCCAGGGACTGAAGCAGAAAAGATGGAAGGTCAGTTGCCAGGAAGGGATACGAATAAGAGAAGCAGAGAGATGCGTGAACTCCTGAAGCGGATATCACGAGCCAACAATGAGACCTGGAAAGGATGGCAAGGTATGATCATCATCGATGAGCAGGGCAATAGACCTGGAAGCATGATAGGGAGGAACTTTGCGTATAAGCCCGTTGCAGTCAAAGGAAAATTTAATCTTGGAGAAACAATAGAAGTAAAGATAGAAAAGATTGATACCTACCACTTAGAAGGTAGGCTGGTTGAATGACTTCTCTTCAGGCTCTTCAGTTGAGCTGTCATCGTCATTTTCATCATCGCTGTCTTTGCCATCACTCTCTTCTTCAGTGTCATCCTCGTCATCATCATCTCCATCTTCTTCATCAGACTCTTCTCCTTCTTCAATGATCTCTCCAGTATCCTCAACTTCACCAGAGAACGAAGATCCGCAGGAATGACAGAAATTATCATCAGGCAATACCTCTTCACCGCATTCGCAGCTCAGTACCTGCACCGCAGGCATATCAGTTCCGCATTGCCTACAATAGCAATCACCATCCATCCCTTCTGTTCCACAACCTTCACAGCATACCATGTCTAAGCACCTCATGTGTCTAATGCATGAGCCATTCCCATGCGTATTTATTATATGTTTCCTTTTATCTCGTCTTCTATCCTTCCGAAGAAATCGACCATGAAATCATGTCGTCCTTCTGCAAGGCGTCGCCCTTCTTCTGTAAGCATCTTGCCCTTGACTTTC
>JAUVBP010000014.1 GCA_030591125.1 Candidatus Woesearchaeota archaeon
AGGAAAAAGAGCCAGCACCTCAATAAAATGGAGTTCAATACACTGAAAGAACTCGTAAAGAGCCTTAAGGATTCTGACAAGACAGCCATAACAGACAGGAAAGAATACCGCAGGTTCAGCTACACATACAAGGAACTGCATCTACTCTCACAGAAGTTCGCAGCATTTCTCAAGAACAAGAACGTGAAGAAAGGAGACCGCATAATAGTGTGGAGCCCTAACGGGATAGAGTATGCTGTGGTGGTGCTCGGCGCTTTCTTAAGAGGTGCTGTCCTGGTCCCGATCGACCTGCGGTCAAACATAGACTTTGTCAAAGATATAGCTAAACAGGTCAGACCTAAGATCGTGTTCCAGACGAGATACAAACCCAAGGCAAACCGATCATTCTTCATGGATGATCTCCTAGACACCCTGGAAGGCATCAGGGCTGAAGAAGATACCACAACAGTGAATGGGACTGACCTTGCAGAGATACTCTACACGTCTGGCACTACAGGCAATCCGAAAGGAGTGATGCTCACGCACAGGAACATAATATCAAATGTAATATCCGTGAATGCTACAGCCAGACTATTCCCCGAACAGAAGTTCCTGTCAGTCCTCCCTCTAAGCCACGTGTTCGAGCAGGTGGCAGGTTTCCTTGTGCTCCTGTCTAACCAGACCACCATAGTCTACCTGAAGACCCTGAAGACAAGAGACCTATTCCAGGCATTCCAGGACGAGCAGATAACAAACGCAGCAGTAGTCCCCAGGCTTCTTGAGCTGATACACACAGGGATACTGCAGAAAGTGAAGGACAAAGAGAAGTTCACATCACTGGTCCGGTCCATCGGAAAGCTGCCTCTCATGTTCAGAAGAATAATATTCCACAAGATACACAAGAAGTTCGGAGGCAGGATGACCTATTTTGTCTGCGGCGGAGCTCCATTAGATGTATCTGTAGAGAAGTTCTATGATGCGATAGGCATGAGGATCGTGCAGGGCTACGGACTTACCGAATCATCTCCAGTGCTGACCACCAACACACCTGTACGCAAGAAGACAGGATCTGTAGGCAAAGCCGTGCCAGGAGTGAAGATCAAGATATCTGCGAGCGGCGAGGTGTTCGCGAAAGGCGACAACATCACACAAGGGTATTATAAGAACCCAAAGAAGACAGAAGAGCTGTTCGAGGACGGCTGGTTGAATACCGGAGATCTGGGCCATCTTGATGATGATGGGAACCTCTTCCTCAAAGGAAGAAAGAAAGACATGATAGTAACATCCGCAGGGATCAACGTGTATCCTGAAGATATCGAACATGTGCTGAACAGGCTGCCCGGTGTCCTGGACAGCTGCGTGATCGGCACAAGAGCGAAAAAGGGTGAAGAGATACATGCAGTACTTCTGCTTGAAAAAAAGACAGGCAAGAGAGAAGACACTGCAGGGATGATTGCTGCTGCGAACCAGAAACTTGATGATCCGCAGAAGATACAGTACCATGGTGTCTGGCCTCACGAGGACTTCCCAAGGACAACCACCATGAAGATAAAGAAGTTCGTGGTCAAACAGGCTGTGGAGAAAGAATCCAAGACAATCGGTGTCGTCGACTCAAAGAACAATGTCCATAAGATACTCTCGCAATTGACCTGTAAGAAGATCACAAAAGATTCCACGCTGCAACAGCTCGGCCTCTCATCCCTTGACAGGGTCGAGATGATCTCCCTCCTGGAGCAGGAGTTCAACATCGAGATCGATGAAGAGAACATACTGCCCACGACAAAGGTCAATGATATAGAGCGTACTGTCAAAGAGAGGAAAACAGCAGAAAAAAGGGATGTGTTCAGGAGATATGCGCTGTCCTATCCTACAAGAGCCCTACGTCTCATCTTCCAGAAAGCCATCCTGTTCCCATTCGTGTGGGTATTCACGAGACCCGCTGTCGAAGGTGAAGAGAACCTCAAAGGTCTGGAAGGCCCTGCCATATTCGTGGCAAACCACCAGAGCTATTTTGACGGACCTGTCATACTCATGAAACTTCCCCTAAGAGTGTCCCAGAACATGGCCATAGCCACCTGGCGGGAGTTCTTCTTCACAGAAGAGCTCAGGTTCAGGAGCATGGGAAGAAGAGCCCTGTTCTCATTGCTCACGACAGTCTTAAACGTATACCCCTTCCCCCAACAGAAGGGATACAAGAGAAGCATGAAGTACACCGGGAAGCTCCTTGATAGAGGATGGAACGTGATGTTCTTCCCTGAGGGGGAGCGGACCTTGACAGGCAAGATGAACAGGTTCAAGCAGGGAATAGGCATACTTGCTGTCGAGATGGATGTCCCTATAGTGCCGATCAAACTAGACGGGCTCACATCGATCTACCCCCGAGGCAAGACCCTCCCAGGTTTCGGGACGTGCAAGGTAAAGATAGGGAAACCGATAATCATAAAGAAGAAATCATATGTACAGGCAACAGACATCATAGAGAAAGCTGTGGGGGACCTGTGACATGATAGCAATGCAATGGAACATAATCAAGATTTTGCTCATAATAGTAGCATCCATAGTCCTGATGTCTGCATTCATATTCTTCATAAACGTACGTCCGTTCAGGAACTATGACCCTGACACTCCGGACAGGTATGGCATAGTCTATGAAGAAGTCACTTTCAATACCACAGACAAGATAACCATCCACGCATGGATTCTCAAGCCAGAAAAATCCAATGGGACAGTCATTGTAGGTCATGGATACCCTTTCAATAAGGGAAACATCCTCAGCGTCGCAAAGTTCCTATATCCTGAGTATACCCTCCTGTTCTATGACCACAGGTACTTCGGCCAGAGTTCAGGCAGCGTGACAAGCGTCGGAGCGAATGAGCCAAAAGATGTGGAGGCGGCAGTGAAGTTCGTGCGCAGGAGATATGGTAAAGAAGAGAATATTGCATTGTACGGATTCTCATTGAGTGCTGCGGCAGTCCTCATGGCAAAGACTGAAGTCGATGCGATAATCGCGGATTCACCATACTCTGACCTCGATTCCATGGTCAAGCACATGTACTGGATATTCGGCCCATTCAAGTATCCTTTTGTGAAGGTGACTTCCCTGTTGTCCAGGATATTCTTTGGCGTCTACCCTTGTGATGTATCACCTACCCTGGCGGTCAAGGATATCAAAGTGCCGATCCTACTCATACACGGGGAGAAGGACATGCAGATACCTGTCAAGCACTCACAGGCCATCAAGGCAAGCAACCCCGACATAGAGCTGTGGGTTGTGGAAGGGGTGCGGCATGGACAGGCGCACGCGGATGTCCAGGAAGAGTATGAGAAAAGGGTGAATGCGTTCTTGAAGAAGAATATGAAGTAGCATAGTATTATCCTTCTAACCCAAATGGACACCAGCACCACTGCGCTCGCTATGATTCTGCCACCATTACATCTTGCTGAACTGCGATAGTGTCTGATTTAGTCTCTGACACCTCGCTAGGCAGGGGTGCTGGTGTTATAAGAAATATAATGGGTTATAGAGTGACAGTACATTATTTATAAGTTTCAAATGCACAGATTTTTAAAACAAGACTGATTTCTGAAACCCTATGGAGATAGACAATATCATACGAAATCTTGCTCTCAAGAACGCCATAGGCTACAAAGGCAAGGCCAACCCTAAAGCATTGATAGGGAAGGTCCTGGGAGCGCATCCTGAATGGCGTGAGAAGAGAGGAGAGCTTGCAAAAAAGGTCAATATCATAGTCAGTGAAGTTAACCGGCTCGGTGTAGATGAACAGCGGGCAGAGCTTGAAAAAGAAGCTCCGGAGATGCTCGAGAAAAAAAAGAAAGAGGACAGGGACCTGTTCGCATTCCTGGGAATAACCCAGGGAGACAAGATCGTCACAGCATTCCCTCCCGGCCCTGAGAAATATCCGCACATAGGACATGCAAAGGCGCTGCTTCTCAACCATATGCTCGCAAAGCAGTTCGGAGGGAAGTTCATACTCAGGTTCGAAGACACAAATCCCAACCTTGTCCAGGGCGTATTCTATGACATAATGCAGGAGAACTTCAAGGACCTGGAAGTAGAGTGGGACGAACTCCATTATGCATCAGACAACATGGAACTGTTCTACGAACTCTGTGAAAAAGTGTTGAAGGGAAGGGATGCCTATGTATGCAACTGTGACATGGACAGGATACGACTTTCCCGTGAGAAAGGAGATGCGTGCGACTGCCGCGAACGCGGGACTCCAGAGAACCTTGAGATGTGGGAAAAGATGAAGGCAGACCTTCCAAAAGGCCATGCTATCGTGCGTCTAAAGATCGATCTTGCACACAAGAACTCAACCATGCGCGATCCCACAATATTCAGGATAATAGATGAAGAGCACGCCAGGCAAGGCAAGAAGTATCGCGTGTGGCCAAATTACGATTTCCAGAACTCCATAATGGACGGGAAGTATGGCGTCACTCACAGGCTCAGGAGCAAAGAGTTCGAGCTCAGGAGCGAATTACAGAGATATATCCAGAACATACTAGGATTTATCCCCACCACAACGACATTTGAGTTCGGCAGGTTCAACATGGTAGGTGTAGAGAGCAGCGGCCGCGCCATAAGGGAAGGTATAGAGAGAGGAGAACTTCTCGGTTGGGATGACCCTTCACTCACCACACTTGTCGCATTGAAGCGCCGAGGGTTCAGGCCCGAGGCAATAAAGAACTTTGTGATATCTACAGGGATATCAAAAGCCGAGGCGACAATGACCTGGGATGACCTCATAATCCACAACAAAAGACTTCTTGATGCGGAGGCGAACAGATATTTCTTCATCGCAGACCCTGTAGAGGTCAAGATAGAAGATTCTCCTGAACAAGAAGTCGAGCTTAACCTGCATCCAGAGCACAGGAAAGGTGGACGTAAGCTCATCTGTGGATATACATACTACCTTGCTGCGAACGATCATTCTGCAATAGAAGATGGTGCATTGTACAGGCTGATGGACTGCGTGAACTTCAGGAAGAACGGCGACACGTTCAGGTTCGACTCTAAAGATGTGGCAGCGTATAAGAAAGAAGGTAAGAAGATAATGCATTGGCTTCCTAAGTCTGATGACCTCATCTCTGTTGATGTGATGATGCCTGACAAGAAAGTCGAGACCGGGCTTGCTGAGCCGACAGTGCTTGGTGTGAAGGATGGTTCAGTCATACAGTTCGAGAGATTCGGGTTCTGCAGGCTTGACAAGAGAGAGAAGACTGAAGAAGGGAAAGAGAAGCTCGTGTTCTGGTATACTCACAAATGAGCAGCTTAGGAGCAACTTAGCGCATCAAGAACCAATCCAAATCGTAATAAGTGACAAAAAGTATTAAATAAGAAGATAACTCATACTGTTGTGATAACATGGAAATAAGATTCCCCTGCGGATCCAAAGGAAGAGCAGAGTTCTGTCCAGGCTTATGCCCCTATGGAGAGTTCTGTAATGTGAAAGACAAGAAGACAGATGTTCCCCGAGGATTCCAGGAAGAGACAGCATCAACTTTACCTGAAGAGAAACCCTGTGAAGACTGCTCTCAAGAAGATTCTCAAGTAGAAGTATACTTCTAAACGAGGAGAAGGGCCTGTCACTTATCGCCAAGATACTTCTCTATGCACTCAGTTATCTGACTTGGCTTGTAAGGCTTTGCAACATAATCTGCAAAACCCCTACTTATTATCTCATGCCTATTGAATCCGCTGCCTGACACAAGCACGACAGGGACGCCAT
Organism: Candidatus Woesearchaeota archaeon; assembly: GCA_030591125.1. Classification (GTDB taxonomy): domain Archaea; phylum Nanobdellota; class Nanobdellia; order Woesearchaeales; family UBA11576; genus JABMQF01. Next base: position 5,733 of record JAUVBP010000014.1, read on the forward strand.
TACCACGCTGCTGTATGCCCTCAAGGAGCTGTATTCCATCCATCTGCGGCATCTTAAAATCAGTCAGTATAAGGTCAGGCTGACACTGCACATAAAAATCAAGTGCCTGGGCACCATTCTCCACAGCATACACATCATGACCTGTGCTCTCACATATACTGCGCATCAGGTCTCTAAGGCTCTCCCTATCTTCTGCAACAAGAATCTTCTTTCTATCATCGATTTTACTAACTATATCTGACATCTCACATCACCTTATTCTCAAAACACCAATAACTAAATCTTAAGCGGTGGTATATAAAACCCTAGCATATAAGCAGAAACTGAAGATATAACTGATACATTCAGATCATCTTCAAGAAGAAACCCCAGGCACCTGCACCAAACAGGCTTATGATAGTCACAGCGACTCCTGCTATGATGACACCCAATATACATGCTATTGTGAACTTCTTGTACCCTAGACCAAGCAGATAAGAGCCTAAAGCCCCACTATACACGCCAGAACCAGGCAATGGGATGCCTATGAAAAGAGCGACACCTATCTCTCCATACTTCTCCACATAAGGATGTATCTTCTTCTGCGTCTTGACTACAATCTTCTTGTAGAGCCTGCCTATAGGCTTTATCCTTATGACTAAATGGATGAACTTGTCAAGCAGGAAATAGATCAGGATACCCAGCAGTATATTCGTTATGACTGCTATCATAAATACATCCACCCAGCTCATGTGAAGCTTGAGGATGCCATAAGGTATTGATGCCCTGAGCTCCAGGAAGGGGAGAAAGGTTATTACTATAATCTCTATGATTTCGCGGATCATAAAGCAAGTTTTTTGCCTTTTGGTTTAAATATGTTTGGGGGATCCGGCAAGACTACCGTAAGTGTTATATACAATCCCCTAGTGAAAAATGTCACAATGTCAAGACAATACACAGACCTTAAACAGCTGAACGATTGTGTCGACCATCTGTATACGGGTATGCAGCAATCAATAGCACTATACTTGCAAGGTAACAGGGAACTTCCAGAAGACTTCCTGAACATATACCACGACGCAGTCGACAGGATAGTCTCTGACCGCCCAGAGCTGAGAGCTTATGCGATAAGATCCGCGTTCAGAGTCCTGGTTGAGTCATGTCCGGCACATCGAAGCATGCGAGACCAGTGAACCCCTTCTCATTCAGAAACTTTTTAATACTCAAGTGCCAAATTCACCACTTAGAGCGCCTAAAAAGCCCGAATTCTAGCGTGAAAACCACAAGTTTTAAATACGACGACCCATTTTAGAAGGCCTGTAATGCTTAAATCAATAGGTTTAAGGCAATATCTATAATCAATGAATGAGGTGGATACCAAATGTCAGATATGTTAGTCGTCAAAGCAAAACTGAAAGATGTTTGTAAAGGATTCAATGTCGCAGGAGACCTTGCAGAGGCACTCAGCGCAAAAGTCGGAGCAGCAGTCGAAGACGCAGTCAAGAGAGCTGACTCAAACGGAAGGAAAACAGTCATGGGCAAGGACGTACCATTCTGTTTCGCGTGCAGCGCAAAGCATGAGGAGAGCCTTATAGTCAAGGCAAAGCTCAAAGAAGCAGCAAAAGGAGCTAATGTCGCAGGTGACCTGGCTGAGAACCTGAACTGCTATGCACACGGTCTTCTGAAAGGCGCTTGCGAAAGGGCTGAGTCAAACCAGAGAAAGACTGTCATGGCAAAGGATCTTTAAATTTAATTTATTTTTTATTTCTTTTTTTGATATCTTTTTCTCAAGATATATAGAATCAGAACAGCCACAGCTATACTTTCAACATCTTCTTACGGTCACCCCATGCGATGAAGCCTAGCACCACTGCATAGAGCATGATCCCTGCTTTAGGTATCATCATGATGATGCTTGAGAGGCTGAGCCAGCCCGGATAGTTCCTTCTCTCAAATATATTCCACTTAGCGACTATCAGAAGTATGAATATCGCGACCCAGCCCAGTACAGGGATGAGGTAAAGGAACACCAATGGCCAGGGAAGCTTTCCGAGATCGAGTATCAACGCCGTCCGCACCATAGGGACCCAAGCCAACCAGGCATGCCTATGCTTGAGCTTGTCAGCGATGGTCATCCATGCGAATGAGAAATATACATAGAACACTGCAGCAAATATCAGTATGATAGTCAATGATGCGGCAATCAGGACACCTAGAATACCTCCTGCAAGGACTGCAGGAATCAATTCGTCAAACGCTATCTCTATCATCTCTTCTTGACCTTAGGCTTTGCCTTGGGTTTCAGCTTTGCTTTAGGTTGCGGTCTTGCCTTGGGTTTCGGCTTGGCTTTAGGCATTGGCTTAGCAACAGCAACCTTCGGTTTCGGAGGAGCAGCACCTATCGCTGCCTTGTGCTTGTCGATGAGCTGCTTGACGCGGTCAAGGTCCATCTTGCTATGATTCCCTGACTTCTTGAGCTCCTCATGCCTGTCCTCAAGTGTCTTGAGATGCTTTGCTATATCGTCTGCAGAATCGAGGACAGGTCCAATCTTAGAATCAGGCTTCATTCCTGCTTTCGGACTCTGCTTTATCTTGCGTTCAATGTCCTTTATCTTCTGCTTGCGCTCTTCGCCAGATTCGGATATCTTTATGTTCGCAGCTGAAAGCGCTTCCCGTAGCTCAAGAATCTTATCATCCTTCTCCTCAAGCTCTGAAGCATAATCACGACCGACACCGATCAGCTTCCTTGAAAGTGTCTCAACCATACTTTTCAGTTCAGTTATCTGACGGGTCTCTATCCTCTGTTGGTCTAGTATCTTCTGCTCATCATGGATCATCTCATGTATGACAGACTCGAAATCACTGAGCTCACCCTCTATCATGTCTTTTGTGCTTCGCTTGTTCAGAGCGACTGTGCGTATCTTATCAAGCCTACCCTTGACCTGTTCTTTCTTGACAGAGCGGCTCTCTGCTTTTATTGCCGCGACAGAAAGATGTGACATGAACTGCTTCAGCTTTCCAGGATGGACCTCTTTAGTGGAGGACTCTTTCTCAGGGAGCTTGAGTTCAGGGAATTCTACAGGTGTCTTTGTGTCCGCAGGCATAGTCATTCCCTCAGGATCATTTCATGAGACCGCCAAGTATGGTCTTCTTATCACCAGGACCCTGAGGAGCACCAGGAGGCGGCATACCCTGAGGAGCACCAGGAGGAGTCAATGGAGGCAATCCAGTTCCAGGGGCTTCCATCCCTTCAGGTGGAGGAAGCGACGCGCCCGGTGGCGGCATACCCTGAGGTATACCTGGAGGAGCACCAGGACCCGGAGGCATCATACCAGGAGCAGGACCCGGACCACCAGATAATGGAGGTAATGCTTGTACAGGCGCAGGGGCTGGAGCGGGAGCAGGAGCAGAGGCGAGAACAGGTGCATCATGACCCATCTCCTCAAGCTTCTCTTTCACCATGTCTGCAATCGCAACTATGCCTTTTGCAATCTTCTGGTTCTGGTCTATAAGCGTATCAATCTTCTCGTTCATAGGGCCCATCTGCTTATTCACAATAGTATTGTCATGCTCATCAAGCTTCATATCTTCAGAAGCCTGCTTGAACACCTCAAGCATTATGTTAAGGCTCTTGTTGAGATTATCTATGCCACCCTGCAATGTCTCACCAGCATCAGAACCTTCAAGAGGATTTTTCTTTATGCGCTCTAGCTCTTTCTTCAAGGCCAGGAACTCTTTCTTAGAAACAATAGCATACTCATCATCTTGCATTTATGGCACCCCTTTTCTTTTTTCAGTAAAATGATTCGTCTCATAAAATTTTTTACAAATTTTAGGACACCAAAGACCATCTATCCAAGGGCCAAGCCCTGTGGCTCTCTGGTCTTTGCGTGTAAAGACAATAAATGATAGTTTAAAAACAGGGCCTGAACTTTATAAAGATTTCTGTTTTATTTTGTGAATACAGCGGTTTTCCACTTAAAATTCTAAGTGGAGAGCGGTTCTGAGACTTTGACCGAAATCGTTAAATACCTATACAACGGACTTTTTTAGATGAAAAACCACATAATTTTAGATACTGACGTAGGGGGGGATGCTGATGATGCCTGCGCAATACGCCTTGCAGTCAATTCTCCTGAGATATCTTTAGACCTTGTAGTGACCAATGATGAACATAAAGGTCATAGAGCACGTTTTGTGGAAGAATGGTTCAGATTTTGGGGGCAGAACATACCGGTCGTGGCAGGAACAGACCTTGGCAACACAAGGTACTGCCTCATCACAGGCATGCTCAATTTTCCTGAAGAGCAGGTAGACACGGACTTTCTTGAGAGGATTGCAGAAACAGTTGAAAAGAATTCTATGGCAGGCACCATGACAGACTATGTATGTATAGGGCCTCAATCAAACCTTGCAAGGTTCATCAATTCATACCCTGAACTTAAAGATAGAGTGAACATAACACTAATGGGAGGCGGCCTTGAAAAGTATCGGCATGGAGACAAGAAAGCTGAGCACAATGTCAGGTATGATGTCCCTGCAGCCCTGAAAGTATTCTATTCTGACTGGGACAAACGATACGTCCTGGGAGACACGACACACGATAAGAGAATTGTGATGGGAGAAGGTATAGAGCTATACAAAAGGCTTGCAGAAGACGAAGCGAATCACACCCAGTACTTTGTGGAATCTATGAGACAATTCTTCACAAGGTCCTACTTTGACAAGTCGCTGATGCACGACCCTCTTACACTATCAAGCATCATATCTGATGAGTTCGTACAATTCCAGACAAAGCGCGTATCGATGGATGAAAACGGGATAATGCAGCAGGATCCTCAGGGGAAAGAGACCATTGTGAGTGTTGGTGCAGATTACGAAAGATTCTGGAATCTATTTGAAGAACGGATGCTGCTTTAATGATCAAAACAGGCAATTTAAATCAGTAATATTTAAAAAAGGAAAGTAGGTCTGACCTTCTTGTTGGATTGAGGTGGTACAAGTGAATACGGAAATAAAGAGACTGACTAAGCAAGCACAGAAATATTCTGAAGACATCGATAAGGTCCTTGCTGAATCACGGAAGATAATAGTAGGGCAAGAAGACATACTGAAGAAGCTGGTCATCGCGCTTGTCGCAGATGGGCACATACTCCTTGAAGGGGTCCCCGGTCTGGCGAAGACACTCATGATAAAGACATTGTCAGACACCATGCATTCCAAATTCTGCAGGATACAATTCACACCAGACCTCCTGCCGGCAGACATCACAGGCACGAAGATATACGACCACAAGAAGACAACGTTCCACACAAAGAAAGGACCTATCTTTGCAAATTTCATACTCGCGGATGAGATAAACCGGGCTCCGCCGAAAGTGCAGTCAGCATTACTGGAAGCGATGCAGGAAAGGCAGGTCACGATACAGGGCGAGACATTCCCTCTCGTGAAACCGTTCCTTGTGATGGCAACACAGAACCCTATAGAGACAGAGGGCACATACAAACTTCCGGAAGCACAGGTGGACAGGTTCATGTTCAAGCTCCTGATAGATTATCCTGCCAAGGATGAGGAGAAGGCCATAATCCAGAGGATGACCCGCGGGCTCAGCTTCGCCATCAAGAAAGTCCTCTCACCTGACAAGATAAAGCAGATACAGAAGTTCAATACACAGATCTATGCTGATGAGAAAATAGAAGAGTATGTTGCGACCATAGTAGATGCCACAAGGAAACCTGAAGAATACAAGCTCGACATCAATGGATACATAGAATACGGCGCTTCACCTCGAGCATCAATCTGGCTCATAATGGGCGGCAAGGCAACCGCATTGCTGAACGGACGGGGATATGTGACTCCTGAGGACATACAGGCAGTCGCCCATGACGTGCTGCGCCACAGGATACTTCTGACATACGAAGCAGAAGCAGAGGATGTCACACCAGACCAGATAATCGACAAGATACTCGCCAAGGTCAAAGTGCCTTAGTCATGTATCGTCTGCAAAAATGATCTGGCCATAAGGAATCTGAAGCATGAACACAAAAAAAGTCCTGCGCAAAGTCAAGAAGCTAGAGATAAAGACGAAACGGCTAGTGGAAGGACTATTGCAGGGAGCATATCATTCTATATTCAAAGGTCGAGGGATAGAGTTCTCAGAAGTCAGGGAATATTTTCCAGGAGATGACATCAGGACAATCGACTGGAACGTCACAGCAAGGATGAACCACCCCTATGTAAAGGAGTTCATCGAAGAGAGGGACCTTACCGTGCTTATACTGTTCGACATCTCAGGCAGCAGCGAGTTCGGGAGCGAGAAAGAGAAGAAGCACGCTGCGACAGAGCTTGCCGCGTCATTGATATTTGCTGCGATGCGGAACAATGACAGAGCAGGGCTGGCACTTTTCACCGATAAGGTCGAAAGATTCATACCTCCGAGAAAAGGCAGACGTCACGCACTGAAGCTCATACGTGAGATGATAACACACAGGCCAGAGAGCAAAGGTACT
>JAUVBP010000082.1 GCA_030591125.1 Candidatus Woesearchaeota archaeon
ACCATCGGAAATGAGCAGGAGCTTTCAGGCTGGCTCGGAGCAGAGCTTGTGCATGACACCTGGCGTCCGGTAGAGCTGCACAAAGGGGTCTATCATGATGGTAAGATAGAATTTGAGTGATTGAGAAAAGAAAGAAATAATAAAAAAATTAAATTTACTGATCTAAAGATCCAGCTTATCTGCATACTTGCCGATCAGAGGGATGTATTTCTCTTTTCCGGACAATGCGTTTATACAACCGATGATCCAGAGTACAAGCAGAACTACTGATCCTACGATTGCGATGATCCAGCCAAGTATCGGGATGATCCCTACAATCCACAATATGACATACGCTATGAACAGTACAAGTCCCTGCTTTGCGTAGAACATTGCGTACTTGTTATTCCTCTTTCCGAAGTATACTATCAAGAATCCAAGCAGTGTCAAGAACACGCCAAGAAATGCGAACAGCTTTCCATCATCAATGCTGCCTGAACTTGCTTTATGTGCTGACTTATGTGCCGGCTTGTGTTTTGTTGCCATCAGATCATCCTCCGTTTTTACATTCATAATAACATAATACTTACTGACCGAATTAAACACGAGAGCCTATTTAAAGGTTTTGCATCAATCACAAAGAAATATCTGATACATATCTGACCTAATCTAAGCCAAGATTGCTCAATATACTGTTCTTATCGAACTTCTGAAGACTGTCATATGTCTGCCCAGTACCTAAGAATAATATGGGCTTGCCAGTGACATAAGATACAGATATTGCTGCACCACCCTTCTCATCAACATCTGCCTTAGAGAGCACTATTCCATCTATATCAATTGCTTCATCGAACTTCTGTGCCTGTTCGATGCAGTCATTGCCAGTTATTGATTCTCCTATGAATATCTTCATGTCTGGATTGGACACCCTGATGATCTTCTTCATCTCATCCATGAGATTGATGTTGGAATGTAATCTTCCTGCAGTATCTATCATGACGACATCAAGACCTTTCGCTTCTGCGTATTTTATCCCATCGAAAGCCACTGCTGCAGGGTCACTTCCATAGTCGTGCTTGATCATCTTGATCGCCAGATTATTGGCGTGCTCTTCAAGCTGCTGTATCGCTGCTGCCCTAAACGTGTCAGCAGCCACCAATACAGGTTTAAGGTCATTGTCCATGAAATACTTTGCGAGCTTCGCTATGGTTGTGGTCTTGCCTGACCCGTTGATACCTACAAATACCATTACAAGCGGCTTTCCATCTTTCCTCTTCTCAGCGACACGCCCCAGAAGGTCAACAGGTTCTACACTGAGTATCTCACCCAGGCTGTCACGCAGTGTGGAGATGACTATCTCTTCTATCTGTGACCGCTTCACCTTCTGATCGACCAGCTTCACATGGAGATCCTGTTTTATCTTCTCGATGACCTCAACGGCGACATTGTTCTCCAGCAATGCGACCTCGAGATCAAAGAATATGTCCTCGAATTTTGATTCTGAGAGTTTCTTGAGTGACAGCCCTGCTGTAAGTTTTCCGAAGAAACCTTTCTTCTCCTCTTTCTTTTCAGGCTCTGGTTCAGGTTCTTTCTCTTTCTCAAAAGCCTCCTGGACTTCCTCAAGGTCTTTTTCCTCTTTTTCCAGTTCTTTATCCTCTTCGCTTACTTGCACTAATGTCTTTTCCTTCTCCTTATCCAGCTCTTTCAGCTCTGCATCCTCTTCTTTCTCGAGCTCTTCAGGCATCGGTACAGGAGTCTCTTCTTCCTCAGGTCCAGGTTTTTGTTCCTCAACTTCGGACTCTTCTGATCCTTCAGGTTGTTCAGCTTCTTCTGGCTCTTCCTTCTTCTTTCCGAAACCGAAGACACGCTTCAGGAATCCACCACCCTTCTTCTCTTCTTTCTCCTCTTCCTCGACATCTTTCTCGACATCTTTCTCTGCTTCAAGAATCTCTTCCTCACGGTCGTCTTCGACTTCCTGCTCAGTCGCAAGAAGCTCTTCCTCCCGCTCTTCCTCTGTTTCGGATGCCACCCTTTCAACATCCTCTGGTGCAGGCTCTGGCTCAGCTTCTTCGACAGGTTCAGATGGTGCTACCTTTTCAGGTTCCAGAGCAGGTTCTTCCTTCACTTCCAGCTCTTTAGCTATCTCATCAAGTTTCTCCACTGCAGAATTGACTTCAAGGATGGGCTTTGTGAGTATCAGCTTGACCTTCTCACCTTTACTCTTCTGTTTTGTATCAGGATCAAATCCTAATATACTGAGTATGGACCCAAGATCATCATCAGAATAAGCATCAAGAGCCTCTTTCAGACCAAGAAGTTCTGGACCGAGTTCAGGTTCTGTTTCCTCTTTCTTCTCTTCCTCAGGCTCAGGTTCCGGCACAGGCTCAGGTTCTGGCTCAGGTTCTGGCTCAGGCACAGGCTCCTCGACCTTCTCCTCTTCAGGTTCAGGCGTGCCAGAATCAAGATCATCAAGTATGTCCTGCGCAGTCTCTTTCTCTTTTGGTCTATCTTTTGGCTTGCGCTTCTTTGCAGGTTTCGGTTTTTTCTCAATGACTTCCTTGACAGGTTCAGGCACAGGTTCCTCTACCGGTTCTTCAATATCTTCTGCCTTCTCCGCTACATCCTTTGAGAACTTAGATACTGCATTTTTCAGCTTTTCTTTGAGGAACTTGAACATTTTATTCTTCCATCATGCTCTTTATCTCATTCTCGAGCTGCTGGTGCGCTTCAAGCTGATGCGCCACATGCTGGCTGACCTGCTCTTTGTACTTGTTTATCTCAACGGTCTGCTCATTGAGCAGGACTTTGGTGTCCTCTTTGTTCTTGCTCACCACGACTCCTGCACCGACATTGACCAGGAACTTATTGGCATCAATGACTTTTGCCTTGAAAAATATCCCGCCAGATACAGGGACGAGTATCTCATCACCCTCTTTTGCATCTGCAAGCTCAGCCACACTCTCATTCACTCTCTCAACTTCCTGCACCTGTGACTCCAGCTTTTCCAGCTGCTGCTGCATCTGCTTGAGCTGCTGTTCCATCATCTGGTGCTCCACATACTTCTGTTGGAGCTGTTTCTTTTTCTCTTCTTGAGGGTCTGCCATTTTATTTATCTCCTGAAACTTCTCAGGGCATGATACCCTTAAAGTCTCGTCAATAACTTCTCTAAAAACTCCTCGTATCTCTCCTCTAGTGCAAGGAACCCGGGATTGTCCTGGGTCACGAATGTCGTCTCTTCCTGCTTGAATGTCTCAAGCTCTTTCTGCACAAGGGATTTCAGGAGTTTCTTCTCATCTGGTGTAAAGCTCATCATATCACCGTCTCATTTTTTGAGCTTGGCGTGCTCTAAGTAGCCTAGCTCTTCATCCACATTGACTATCTCAGGTCCGCCGCTGGTATCACCCACTACAAAACCATGGTCAGTGCACAACAGTCCGCTACGGAGATACGGCGACCCCATATTTATTGTTGAAGGATGGAACCTCAGGTCAAGAAGCTCTTCCACTTTCTGAAGTTCGGCACTCTCGACATCCCTATGTATCATGCCTGCTCTGCTGTTGAGCACAGCAATACTTCCCACAGTACCCAGGTCTGCAATGGTCCCTGGCTTGAGTGATACTCCCAACGCCTGCCTGATGCGCTTCTTCTGTTCTGCGGAGAAATCAGGATTTGCCAGGCATCCCGTGTCATTGCACAAGAGGTTATTGCCCAAGGCAGTGAGCCTGGCCTGCACAACCTCATAATCTATACCTAGCTTATCGAGTGTCTTGAGCTCATAATCAAAGGCGATCTCAGGGACAAGCAGCTTCCTGCTGTTGCCTGCCAGAAATACACCTAACAACGAAGTGCCGCACATATTGAGCTGGTGGACCGGAACGTCCAATACCTTACTGACCTGTCTTGCAATATCCACATCGATCTCTCTGCCTAGTAAGCAGTACTGGTTATTACAGTACCCGTAAAGCCCTATGTTAGGGTTACCATTGAAGTTGGTCTTAAGAACATGCATACCTATGAAGAAAATGCAGGTGTTTAAATATCTTTTTATAGCCTAATTATAGCCTAATTTATAGCAGATATATGCAAAACAATACAAGAAATAGATTATTGCTGCTCAATCCCGTTTCTCAACAACCTGCTGAGAGCCCTTTATTGTGAGCTTGGTACCATCATGTTCAATGCTCAGCTCTTCAAGATCATTTATGACCAGATCATTACCTTCCAGATAATAAGAAGATGTAAGGCTCCGTATCCTCACTTTCTCTGTGTTAGTGAACTCGAAAGTCTTTTTAGGGAACTCAGTGGTCTTATGAGGATTATTCACATCATACAGTCTGATCACAGCAGTCTTGAACTTGTCTCCCTCCTTTCGGGGAAGCCTGCCTATCAGGGCGCTCTTTGCATCAAGCTTGAGTACATCATCTGCAGGGTCTTTTATGACATCCATGGTATAAAGTAATCCTCTTTAGTATTTAAACCTTACTGAGCTGGCTCAACAGCCATCAGGCAGTCCATATATGCACATACATATGCCTATAAAAACTTCAGCTGTCAAGGAACACGTCCTCATCTATCTTGATGGTCTTGACGTCTTTTATGAGACGGAGCTTTTCAGCCACACCCTCAAGGACAGCTTTCTCTTTTGAGTCGATCTTGAAAGTGAGCATTATCCTCTTTTTCTTTATACGGGTATTTACTGACTTGACATTGACTTTCTCTGTCGCGAGCAGATTAAGGAGTTCCGCGAGGATGCCTGGCCGTTCAGTGACATAGACCCGCAGTTTCTTGATGTGCATGTCACTCGGCTCTATCCAGCCCAGCTTGACGTGCCTTGACTCATCAAGCGTGTGGAGATTTATGCAGTCCGCCTTATGGATAGTTATCTTCCCTTCTTTTGTCCTGAGCCCGACTATTGGATCATTGAAGACAGGTTCACAGCACTTCGAGATCTTGAGAGGGGCTTTCTTCCCTTCTATCGCGATGTAAGAATCTAGCCTTGCCTTTATCTTCTCGCGCTCATGCGCCTTAGGAGGAGCTTTTGGTCTATGTTCTACCCCTATACCTAAGAATGATCTTATCTTGTTCTTTGCTTTCGATGTCACGACAAAATTGAGCCAGTTCCTGGACGGCTTGATATTATTGTTTGTCATCACCTCTACAATATCTCCACTATGGAGCTGATGGTCCAGAGGTTCGATGCAGTCATTGACCTTGACTTTCGCGCAATGATGTCCTATACTGGTATGCACAGCATAAGCGAAGTCGACAGGAGTGGCTTTCTCAGGAAGTGATATGGGATCGCCTTTCGGAGTCAATACGATGATCTCGTTCTCGAACAGGTCAATCTTCAGTGTCTCGACAAATTCAGTCGCGTTCTTTGACTGCCTCAACCAGCCAAGTATCTGCCTGAGCCACATTATCTTACGGTCAAACATCCTGTCTTTTTCAGTACCCTTGTATCGCCAATGTGCAGCGATGCCCTCTTCTGCGATGTCATGCATCTCATGGGTCCTTATCTGCACCTCGACCATCTTGTTCTTGTACATGACAGATGTATGGATCGACTGGTAACCATTTGCTTTGGAATGCTGTATATAATCCTTGAACCTCTCAAGTGTCGGCTCGAATATTGTGTGTATCACCTCAAGTGTCTTATAGCACTCAGGTATTGTATTGACGACTATCCTTATGGCTATGAGATCGTGTATCTGGTCAAAGTTCCTCTGTTTCTTGATCATCTTCTTATATATCGAGTAGAAGTATTTGGCGCGGCCGAACACCTCTGACTTGATGTGCTTGGCGGTCAGTGAAGTCTCGATCATGTCAACGACACATGAAGCTATCTGTTCCCTCTCTGCCCGCTTCTCTGCTATCTTCTCCT
>JAUVBP010000129.1 GCA_030591125.1 Candidatus Woesearchaeota archaeon
AAAGAAAACTTTATAATACTTTAACTTTTAACATATTATTATGAGCAACAATAATCCAGAATGGTGGAGTGAAGAATACGGTTTTTTTGGAAACTTATACATGAAGGGCGATAAGTCTAAAGTAGGTTATCGTATCGCCGAAAAGCAAAATCTAAAACAAAGAACACTCACAGAAGTAGATGGGGTTCTTCGCCTACTTGATTTAAAACCAAAATTCAAAATCCTCGATTGCCCTTGCGGTTATGGTCGCCATTCTATTGAATTGGCAAAACGAGGTTTTGTCGTAACTGGGTCTGACCTTAATTCAAAACATTTGGCAATCGCTAAAAAAGAAGCAGGGAAAAATTCTGCAAAAATCAAATTCGTAAAAGAAAATATGCTTAACTTAAATTATGATTCTGAATTTGATGTAGTTATCAATATGTTTTACTCATTTGGATTTTTTGAATCAGATGAAGACAATTTTAAAGTATTGCAGAATTTTTTCAAAGTATTAAAGCCAAATGGACAATTCTTAATGCACACAGATGTAAATATTCCATTTATTCAAGCAGGAAAATACAAACATGATGAAACAAGAGCTTTAACAAATGGAAACACATTAAGAATTGTTGATAAATACGACCCAGTTACTAAAAGAATAAATGGATTTTGGATTTTGAAAGATGAAAACGGCGAAGAAATCAAAAAAGAATATTCTGTGAGAGTTTACACAAAAGAAGAATTTATTGATTTGTGTAAAAAAGTAGGTTTTAGATTTTTCAAAGCATATTCTGACTGGGACAAAAAACCGTATTCCGAAGATCTTGAAGATATGATTATTGTTGCTACGAAGTAACGAGGCAAAAGAGACTCAAGCCACGCTGCGCTCTCATTCCGCTTCGCTACATTCGGGTCACATAACAGCGATTAAGAGGAAAATCCCTTGCAGGAATTTTCCCAAATTGAATTTTTGTGGGCTGCCTCAAAAATTCAACTTCTCTTAATCGCGATGTTGAACAGCATAAGAATAAAACTTATGTATACTATCCTCAGATATCTCATTTGATCATCCTCAGATATCTCCTTCTTGTCACGTTTGATGCAAGTCCGAATCTCTGCTCAGTAGGCGTAGGTGTTGCCCAGTCACCCACTTCATATCCTTTATCTTCGAACTGTGATTTGATACTCTCGAACCGTTCTCTTGTGATCGTGACCAACCCTTGATCTGTCCCATGTTCTGTCTCCACATAATTCCTGAACCGGAACCTGAAAAGCTCTGGTGGAAATGTGTCGCACACATCATTCACATCGACAGGGACATCATCAGTGAGTATGAGGCTTAGATTGACTTTCCTCCAATCAGCGTGTCCTTCAGGTTTTCTGTCTCTCCAATACTCTGCAGCTTCCCTGATCTCAGGGAATGAAGCAAGTTTTATGCCTGCAGCTTCTCGTCTATATGCTTCAGATGTGGATATCAGAGAGACCTGCATCTGCACAGGTTCTGAGTATCCTGAAGCGAAGTGTGCAATCTCATAGAATCGTCTTGTCATGCCATGAGGGAATATGGTAGATACCTTGAACGACACTCCCAACTCAGCGATCTTCTCTATGCCATCCACTATATACCTGTTCAACAATGGCTCTCCCGTCTTGGCGAACACCACTTTGTGCTTGATAGCATCTATATCTACCCACCTTTGTGCTTCCTTCAGCATCAGGACCACCTGGTCATACATCTCATCCGGAGAGAGGTTCCTGCTGAACTTTTCAGCCCCTAATTCACAGAAAGAACACCTTGATGGACACCCGACCTGTGATGATATGTCTATTATATTCTTTGGTTTTGCATCTCCATAGAAATAACCTACTTCTATCACACCACCATCGTAAGTCAATCCAGGGAACTCGATGACTCCATCGTGTTCATCACCGAATTGCTGGACCCAGTCTGCAGTGATGGTAGAAGGTTCATGATTCTTGATAAGTTCGCTTAGCATAAAGAAAAAAGCGGTTCATGCGTTAATAAAACTCTCTTGAGGTTATTTTATCTTTTCGCACACACGCAAACACCCGAAGGGTGTTTGGTGCACAAAACTCTTCGAGTTTTGGCACAAGAACATCTGTAGGAGGTTCTTTGTGTCCTAAAAATCTTCTGTTGAGAGAATAAGTCAAGCTCGGAAGATTTTTATGACTTCCTCAACAGAAACCAGCTCTTCCTCGCCACTTTTCATGTCCTTGAGCTTGAACTTGCCTTGCTTCAGTTCATCTTCCCCGACAAAGAGGACATAAGGGATCCCCATCTTGTTTGCATAATCAAGATTCTTGGATACACCTCTTCCTGAGAGGTCCATATCAGTATTCACGCCAGCACTCCTGAGCTGTTCACATATCCCTACGCATTCTTTGACTGTCTGTATGGGCAATACATATAGCTTGGTCACGGTCTTGACCACAGCATCTTCTTTCTTCAGCAGTCCGAGCACAGTTGTTATAGGTTCTATCCCGAAGCTTATGCCTGTAGCAGGAAATTCCTTTTTTGATTCAAGGAAATCTGAGATCATGTTGTCCCATCTTCCGCCTGCAGCGAGTGAACTGCCGAACACTTTCTCATCCGCAAGGAACACTTCAAACACGGGGCCGGTATAATAGCTCAGTCCGCGGGCAAGCGCTGGATTGAACACGACGTTCTTGTTGTCGACATAAGACAATAGCTCCTCGACCTCGTTGATGCCTGCGATTCCGGTCTCATTGCTTATCAGCTCTTTGAGTTCAGCTATCTTCTCCTGATTGATCCCTGGAGTGGTGATGACTTTCGTGATTATGAGTATTGAATCTGCGCCTATGCCTGTCTTCCTGAGCAGCTCCTGCACGTCATTCAGGCTTGTCTTCTTGAGCTTGTCTATCTCAAGCACTGCTTCCATGCGTTTATCCTCTGGAACGCCTGCTGCTTCCATCATCCCGTCGAGTATCTTCCGGTTGTTCACTTCAATCTTTACATCGATACCTGCTGCGGCGAAGAACTTCTGCGCTATCTGTATCAGCTGCGCCTCTGCGAGCATGGACTTGCTCCCGACAATATCTACGTCGCACTGCCAGAACTCCCTATATCGTCCTGTCTTTATCGGCCCGTCGCGGAACACCCTTCCGATCGCATATCTCTTGAACGGCATCTTGACTGTAGGGTTCATGCCTATGAATCGCGCAAGTGGGACGGTGAGATCATACCTCATCATCAGCTCCCGATCGCCCTGGTCCTTGAAGTTGAACGTCTCTTTGAGTATCTCTGACCCTCCAGCATACTTTGCAGAGAGCACTTCGGTCCTTTCGATGATAGGTGTCTCTAGCGGGGAGAAGCCATACAGCTCGAAAGTGCTCCTGAGCGTGTCGATCAGCTTCTGCCTTATTATCTTCTCTTCCGGCGGGAAGTCTCTTGTCCCGCGTGCGTTCATCAGTTTCATCTTATATGTCTCGATGCCAGCGTTATTTATATAGCTTTTGTATGAGCATGAATGCTTCGCCTCTGCCGTAGTTCTCTTTGTTGACATCTCTTGCGAATATTATATTGCAATCGTATTCAGCAACCACATCTCCTGTCCCATCAGTCCCTATGATGTCTCCTGCTTTCAGTCCATCAAAGTCTCTGAACTCTTTTGATAGTTTGAACTCATCTCTTGTAAGGTACCATAGTTTCAGCTCAAACATTTCCTTGTCATCATATTGTTCAGGTTTCTTTTCTATGTTCCCTGTCTTCTTGAGGAAGTTCGTTATCAGGTCCTGCGCAAAACTGATTGTTCTCTTATCTTTTGAAAAGCCGCACTCAACACAGATTCCCGGTTTATCTTGTTGATACATGTAATGGTCTGTGCCTCCCGGGTCAAGCTTTCCTATCCCGAACAGGACTTTCTTTGCAGGTATGCAGTCCAGGAGAGGGACTGATTGTTCTTCACATATGATGAACGGATCTGCATCAGGTGTGTTTGAGTTGTGCAGATCAAGGCATATATCGTACCTGTCAAGCAATTCTTTGAGCTCATCAGATAGGTGTTCTTCGTATGAACCTGTGTGTTCTTTCTTCTCTGAGAAACACCTGTTCAGGTTCTCC
>JAUVBP010000127.1 GCA_030591125.1 Candidatus Woesearchaeota archaeon
GCAGATCCTGACTGCAGTTCTTCAGATGATGACTCTGAGAGAGGCAACATGATGGACATCGAGGTAGTGAAGTTTGATGGTGTTGAGCGGGTATTGGGAGGATCTACGATAACAACCACAGGAACTCATACAGTTACGATGGGGATGATATCTAATGGAGCGTTTGAGGATGTAGAACTTTCAGTAGCTCTTAACGGAGAACTGGGAACTATTGTCAGCGCAACTACAGAGCCATTTGATGTTGCTGCTGGTGAGGCTTTCAAAAAGACACTTACGCTTGAGTTCCCTGCAGAGCTTGATCTGGCTGAGACGTACAGGTTGGGTTTTGGAGTCAGTATGATGTTCAATGAGCATGCAGGTGGCGGTTTCGGCGGACTCTTGCAGTACATTACGATAGATGAAGACGGTTCAGCAGGATATGTGACTCTATTGAAGGATACTCTTGACAATTCAGCGCTTGGTCAGTCAATGGACGATGGAGCGCACATCTGTTTCGGAGTCCACATCGAGGGCAATACAGTATACACTTATGATACAGTGAAACTGATATCTGGTGATTGGGCTGTTGTGCCTGTCAACTCATGTAATGCGGATGATTATGATTATATCCTGAGATATGGTGAAGATTCTTTCCTGGATAACATGGATGATTTCAGCTGTGATAACGTGATGGACACTATGACCGACGGATTCTTCTTCCTTGAGTCTGAGTTCGTATCACCTATCGATGACTTCCTCTTTGATGAAGACATGTGCCGTGTGTATGGTGGTGCTTGGGACACTTGTTTCTCGAGTGTTGAACAGCTGCTTTACGGCATTCCAGATTGTGGAGCTGTTGAAGACCCTGTTGAAGAACCTCCAGAAGACAACGCTCCAACATCAGTCTTGAGCGTTACACCTCTCAACGGCACTGCACCTCTTACGATAACTGTCGACGGTACTGGAAGCAATGATCTTGAAGGTGCTATTGTAGCTTATTCGCTTATCGTGACAGGACCTGAGGGTCTTGAGTATGGTGAGCTGAATCAGCCAGGCGCTCCTGGAGTCTTCACAGTAGAGCTTGTCAATGCTGGCGAGTATGATGTGATGCTCACTGTACAGGATAGTGCAGGCAACAATGTCGCAGCTTCAGAGCACGTGACTGTGACTGCACCTGTTGGTGATGAGAACAACGACCCGAGCGGAAACACTGCTCCTGTCGCTTCGATAAGCACTACTGCTACCGGCGCTGCTCCTCTTAACATGACAATAGATGGTTCAGCAAGCACTGATGATGTTGAGATAACAAGCCACTCATGGGTCGTTACCGGTCCTGCAGGGATTGTCCACGAAGCTTCAGATGTCGCAGGCGCTCCAGCTACTGTCAATCTTGTATTCGATACAGAAGGCAGCTATATCATGATCCTCACTGTCATTGATGGTGAAGGTGAAGTCGGTTCCGCACAGCATACAGTGACTGTGTCTGCACCAGCTGATGGTTCAGGCGACAACAGCAACGACAGCGGAGACGGCTCAACATCTGCTCCTGACATTGATGACAGGGATGTGGATGACATAACTCATGACTCTGCAACCATAACATGGACAACAGACATAGATGCTGACTCCCTTGTCAGGTATGGCGAGGATGAGGATGACCTTGATGATGATGAGTCTGATGACGACCTTGAAGAGTCACACTCAATAGACCTTGAGGACCTTGAACCTCAGACAAAGTATCACTATGAGATCGTCTCATGTGATGCTGACGATGAGTGCACTACCAAAGGTCCGTACAGCTTTACCACATTGGTAGAGCCTAGTGACTCGGGATCTGACTGGGATGATGACTATGATGCAGGTTACGACGCATATGATTATGTGCCGCAGACCACAGCTTCATTTTCAGCTTCAAGCACAGAGAGTGATGAGTCAGAGACTGTTGTAGCACCTGCACAGCCTGAGGTAGAAGTTGTCTATGTGCCTACTCAGTTCATCGAGATCGAGGAAGAGGTATGCAAGTTCAAGCTGCTCTTCTGGTGTGTCTGGTCTGAGACTGTGGCAACGCAGATACCTATACCTGCTGCAACACAGGAAGGCATCCAGTATTTCATCTAATTTTTTTATTATTCTATATTTTATAGGATTTTTCCAAAAATGGCCAAGAAGAAACCAACGCTGGTAGCCCGTACAGAAAGTCTTCTACTGGAAGGTATGGAATGGCCTATCGTGCAGCTGGACTACAGGGAGAAGAAAAGGACCTGGCGCCAGAGGTATGATGGTTCGCTCAGTCTTCGAGTGTCTCATGCTTACAGAGGGAACCAGTATGACAACACGTTCGTCTGGGCTGAGGAGATAACGTTTGCCAAGCTTCATGGTGATTTCTCAAAGGACAGAGAGCTTGTTGATGCTCAGATTGTAGAATATGTCCTGAATGTCACTGAGGAGCTCCGTCTCGTGACTGATTCGCACCTCACTGCAGAGCAGTTTGATGAGTTTGAGAGGCAGTTCTTCAATAGGATTGCGGTTGTCACAGAGAGACCGCGTATAGCTAAGGCGTATGGCGATGTAAAAGAGAAGAGGCTGAACAGAGAGAATGCGCAGGAGCAGGGACGTCTCAAGGAATTACAGGAAAAAGAAGATGAGCGTCTCAGGCTAGAAGAGTCCGATCGGCAGAGGCAGATAGACCGGAGAAGAGATCGGTTGAGTCATACGATAAAGGATTCCTTGAAGTCTTTCGAGCTTGACGCCATGTATTCAATATCTCGTGAAGTGAGCAAGAAGCTTGATTATAATCTTCCTAAATCACGTATAGAAGAGAGGGTGAGACAGCTGTTTGATCCTGATGATAACATGGCGCACAGGCCATTGTTCAAGAGCACGAATAGGGGTGAGTGGGCAGTATTTATGCAGAAGACTCTGGGTGAAGGGTTCTACCATAAGCTCAGTAATCTTGAGCAGGACCTTGATGATTTCTATCTGTCAGTCTTTGAGGCTGTGCAGGACAAGGTAGGAGAAGATGGCAAGGTCACAGAAGAGATGTACAATTCTGCGATGTGTGAAAACGCATCACTTGATGAAGTTTTGGACCTGATCGAGCGTGAGAGAGACATCAATGTAGACCTTCTCACAAGATTAGGTAAGATTGTGGATCAGCGTCCTGTGAACTACAGGAAGGTTGTTGAGCACCTGAGCACACTTATGTCTTTCAAAGGTTGCCTGTTCACTGCTGTTAAACCTGCTGTTCCTGGATTTGATTTTAATTATTCTATAGGGAACGATCCAGAGGAATTCAGAGAAGTGTGTGCTCAGATAGAGGATGACTTGCAAGAATATTTCAAGGACAATGATAAGAAGTTAAGGGTCCCTACTGAAGGCAGGATTGATACCAAAGATGGGGTGATCATTGTGTCTCCAGATAATCCGAATGAACATCTCTCACAAGGTAGTTATGGAAAGGTCATGAATTACCAAAACAGGAACCACGATCCATATGTCAAATTCACATTTTTAACAGGCAAATCTGTAAAACTTCCTTATGGTACAAATCCGTATGGAAATTCACTAAAGAAGGCCGAGCCTATTGATAAAGCGTACTCCAGCATGAAGGATGCTGCTTCAGCAGTACTGGAGACTGCAATCTCCCTTAGCATCAAGGCAACAACAGACACCACTCTCACCGAGACCCAGCAGAAGATAACTGAGTACCACCCTTACAGGGATGAGCAGGTCAGGTTCACTGAAGGGTTCTATCAGGGCATGAAAGAGCGCTTTGAGCAGATGTTTGAGCGTCATAAGGCACATAATTCTAAGTAATTCTGTTTTCCCTCAGAAAACTTTATAAATGGATTTTCACTGTATCATTTATATATGGCAGGACACACTATCAAGGAGGCCAGAGGCGCACCTGCCTTCCGGCTGAAATATAAGGGAATCTTTGATTACAACCAGATCGCTACGTTCATCATCGAATGGATGCAGAACCGTTATTTTGAGATAAATGAGAAAGTCCACAAGCACAAGATGTCTTGTCCTCATGGTTTTGAGATCGAGCGTAAGATTGAAGGTGAGCGGAAGGTGAGTGATTTTTACCTGTATAAGGTCACTGCTGAGCTGCACTTGTGGGATGCGTTTGAGGTGGATGCTGTCAAGGATGGAAAGAAA
>JAUVBP010000080.1 GCA_030591125.1 Candidatus Woesearchaeota archaeon
CATAGACATGACACCTTCTGAACGGAGACAGATAATAGAGGAGATAGCAGGCATAGGAGTATACGAGGACAAGAAGAACAAGGCAGTCAATGAGCTGGACAAGGTGGAAGGAAGGCTCAAGGAAGCAGAGATAATCCTCACAGAGAGGGATGCATACCTGAAGGAGCTGAAGAAAGAACGGGACCAGGCAAGGAAGTACAAGGAGCTCGACTCCAGGATCACAGTGAACAAGGCGACCGCCCTGCACCGGCAGGTACAGAAGAAAGATGCAGAGAAAGAAGAGCTCGATGAGCGGGTGTCGAAGCACAAGACAAGCCTGGATAAGCACAACAAGAACGCTGAAGAGCTCCGAAGCAAGATAACCGATCTCAAGAAAGAGATAGAAGACATCAACCAGGAGATAGAGAGGAAAGGAGAGAAGGAACAGCTGGCACTCCACAAGGAAGTAGAACATCTCAAGGTCAATCTTGCGACAGCCAAAGCACGCATGGATGCATGCAAGGATGAGATAGCAAAGATAAAGACAAGGAAAGACAACCTGAATGAGAACCTGAATGAGGTCATCGATAAAGTAAAGACTTCACAGGACGACCAGAAAGAGATAGAGAGACAGATACTGCAGAGGAACAAGGAGCAGAATGACATCAATCTCAGGCTGGACCAGTTCAGGAAGAAGAACAAGCTCGAGGACGCAGAAGACATAGACAAAGAGATAGATGAGCTTGACAAAGGTGCAGAAGAACTCCAGAAGACCGCAGGCGAGATAAGGCAGAGACAGCAGGAGATGTTGCGCGAGAAGGACAAGATAGAGTTCCAGGTACAGGCCATAGATGAGAAGATAGAGAAGGTCCTATCGATAGAGAAAGAGAACAAGGAACAGATCCAGATACTCAAGCAGAAGAAGACAGAATTCAAGAAAGCATCCATGGAACTCAGCCAGCTCCAGTCAGAAGAGAGCAACATGGCAGCAGAGCTCGGTGATTCACGCCGCAAGCTTCTCGAAGCGAACGAGGAAGTGTCAAAGCTCAGCGCAAAACAGGCACACATACAGGAGAAGATGGGTGCAAATATCGCAGTCAAGACAATACTGGAGAACAGGAACAGTTTCAAGGGTGTGCACGGCACAGTATCTGAACTCGGGGAAGTAAAGTCAAAATACGCACTGGCGCTTGAGATCGCTGCAGGATCCAAGATAAAGAGCATAGTCGTAGAGAACGACCAGGTGGCAGCGCAATGCATAGCGCATCTGAAGAAAAACCGATTAGGGATTGCGACATTCCTGCCATTGAACAAGATAAGACCCAGACCAGAGCATCCCGGAGCAAGCAAGATCCTGGGACAAAGAGGGGTGCATGGCAAGGCAGTGGACCTCATAACATTCGACCATAAGTTCAGCAATGTATTCAAGTTCGTGTTCGAGAGCACAGTAGTCGTGGAGAACATGGACACTGCAAGGAAGCTCGGCATAGGCGCAGCGAAGATGGTCACTCTCGATGGAGATAGCGCAGAGGTCAGCGGAGCCATGACAGGAGGATTCAGGCAGAAACGTGAAGGGCTAGGGTTCAGCGAGAAAGAGGTCAGCGACAACATCAAGCACTATGAAGGTATACAGGCAGAGATGGGCGGCAGGATCAGCAATCTGGAGAACAAGAAACAGGAAGCTGAAGAGCAGATCGTCAGGTTAAGAGAGCTTAAAGCAAACCTTGAAGGTGACATAATCACGATGGAGAAATCACTCCATCTTGACTCAGGCGACATGGACGTGAACAAGAAGGTCAAGGCAGAGCTCAATGCCCGGATGAAGAAGATAGACTCCGAAGTTGACGATGTCATGAAGACAGTCTCTGAGAGGAATAGAGAACTGGCATCAAACAAGATAAAGCGGCAGGAGCTCAAGGAGAGGATATCAAAACTCAGGAGCCCGACCCTCATAGCAGAGATGAACGCATTCGAGGAGAAGAAACGCGAGATAAGGGAAGCGCTCATAAAGATGCATTCTGAGAAAGGGAACATAGACATACAGCTCAATACCATGCTCATCCCTGAGAAAGAGAACATATCGAAGATAATGAAGCAGCATGACAAGGAGACCGAAGCGTTCCAGACAGAGATAAAACAGCTCACAGAGAACATCACAATCAAGGAGAGAGAGCTCAAGGATAAAGAGAAGAAAGAGAAGGTATTCTATTCACAGTTCAAGGACCTCTTCAACAAGAGGACCAAGCTGAGCGATGACGCAAGCAAGAAAGAGGCAAAGGTCTATTCCACCAATGATGACATAAGGAAGACCGACCACAAGGTCAATGCGATCAACCTTGAACTGGCAAGGATAAACGCAGAGATAAATGGGCTGAAAAAAGAGATAGAACAGTATGAGGGTGTGGAGATCGACCACGAGAAGACAGACCTGCAATTGGCCCGCGAGATAAACCAGTTCGAGAGGATCGTCGCTGATCTGGGCGCAGTCAATCTCAGGGCGCTTGAGATATTCGACTCTGCAGAGAAAGAGTACAAGGACCTTCTCGGAAAGAAATCCGTGCTTGAGAAAGAGAAAGACGATGTCATGATGCTCATGGCAGAGATAGAAGGGAAGAAGAAAGTGCTGTTCGTCAAGACCCTTGAAGCACTGCAGAAAGAGTTCCAGCACATATTCTCACAATTGCTCACTAAAGGTGAGGCATCACTCGTGCTTGAGAACGAGGAGAGCCCATTCGAAGGCGGCATGCACATAAATGTAAGGCTCACAGGAGAGAAGTTCCTGGATATACGCAGTCTTTCGGGAGGGGAGAAGACAATGACTGCCCTGGCATTCCTATTTGCAGTGCAGGAGTATGACCCTGCATCATTCTATGTGCTTGACGAAGTGGATGCAGCACTTGACAAGAAGAACAGTGAAAAGCTGTCAGAGCTCATCAAGTCCTACTGCGACAAGGCACAGTATATCATGATATCACACAACGACGGCATACTTGTTGAAGCTGATACGCTCTATGGAGTAAGCATGAACGAGCATGGAGTGAGTGATGTCGTTAGTCTGAAGATATGATCATGCTCTCAGCCTCAGACCAGTCTTTCGTCTTCTATACCTCTTGATGACTGCGGAGGCGACAGCTCCGACAAGCAGGCCGAACAGGCCTGCCACAATACCAACCACCACAAGCATCGCAGATATCCCTTTGAAGATTGTGAACAGGACCGTCAGCACAACGCCGATGCAAAGAGCTGAATTCAATGAAATCGGATGTACCTTTGCCCTCACCCATGTTGCCAGCACCACTACAGACATCACCATCAACACACCTGCAAAGATAAAAGAAGCGTCAACAATGCTCTTGAACTGGAGTGCACAGATGATGCCTAATCCCATCACAGCAACAATCCCATATTTGAGCCTGCTCGCCACGACATGGCCCGGCCTGTTCCTGTATAGTATGTCCTGGATAAATACAGATGCAGTGATGAAAGCGTATGAATCCGCGCTGCTCATTATCGCAGCAAACAGGGCAATCACCCCAAAACCGACAAGACCTGGCGGCAAGAGCTGGAGAAACCCTTCTACCAGGGCGTTATCAGCAGCTATGTCCCCAAGCTTCAACTTTATTATTATGCCTATGACAGAAAGAATAAACCCGAACACCATATAAAGTGATGCCGCAAGGATGAAACTCTTCTTAAATGTCTTCACACTCTTAGCAGCATAAGCCCTCTGCCAAAGGTCTGCCGCAGAGAACGGAAAAAGTATTCCCACGAGCAACAACGGTATTATCATCTTAGGCCCTGCAGACATAAGTTGCCATTGTTCCGGGTTGTATTGAAAATTTGTGAATAGGACCACTGCCAGTGCGAAGAAAAGGACGACGATCGCTACGAACTGCACAACGTCTGTCTTCACGACAGCCTTGAAACCTCCCAGGTAAAGATAGAACAGTATGACTCCTGCAGCGAGAAGGACACCATAGAAGAAATCAATACCCAACAAAGACTGTATTATCTTTGCCCCGCCAATAAGCTGGATAGTGAAGTTCATGAAAAAAGAGATAAGGACAACAACAGCAGTGACATTCCCGACAGCATTCCCGTAACGCCTACGGAAATAGTCCGACACAGTATAATAATCGTATCGATCCGCCTCTCTCTTAAGCCTTATCGCGAAAAAGAAGAACAGGGTGTAACCGAGCAGCGTCCCTATGTACACCCATATCGCAGAGATGCCGAAGATGTAGACCAACGCGATATAGGTTATTATGACACTTGCAGTGATCTTGGTGGCAGTTATTGTCGCAAGGTTGGAAAAGACTCCCAGGTCACGCTTCGCAAGAAGAAAATCTTCGCTGCCGGATTTCCTTGATGAGCGATAGCCTATCACCCCTATGGCTATGAAATACGCTGCTATGAGTATTATCTCTATTGTCGATATCATCTTATCTCCTCGTCAACCTATCTGCCAATATATGTACAACTTCCTCAAACATATCACAAG
This sequence comes from Candidatus Woesearchaeota archaeon, assembly GCA_030591125.1. Lineage (GTDB taxonomy): Archaea > Nanobdellota > Nanobdellia > Woesearchaeales > UBA11576 > JABMQF01. The sequence continues at coordinate 4,481 of JAUVBP010000080.1, forward strand.
AGAATCCCCTCCCTCTTATTGGTTGTACAAACAATACCAAAGGATAATCATCTGCACGCGCATATCTTGCATTTATTTTCTTACGCAAATCAGCATCTTTTGCGCAAAGGGCGTACAGCCCAAGCTCTGTCTTGTTTTGGGTTGAGTGTATCTTTGCTGAGATTATCCTGTCTACATAAAAATCCAGATCTGGCTGATACAGAGCATAACAGAGATAAGCATTTGAGACATAGTATCTTGAAAATGCAGTGACATCATAGCGGGCTGCCTTCTCTGCACAGACACGAAGATAACCAGAAACATCATGACCTGCTTGACATATCCTCTTTTGATAACGCCTAAAATGAGCATTCACAATAGGACAGACAGAATTGCGTACAGTAGGAAAAATAGTATTGGGCTTTTCCTCATTCATGAAAGAGAAAATACCTCCGGTGACTGGGTCTATATTAAGAGGCAGAAAAGTTTCCACATGGTATCCTGGTTTATAGCCTTCATCAAACAAGAACATCCGCGATACAATCGTGTCATCATAATCCGGGTCGTATGTTACATCCCATCTCCATAGATCACCTTCCTCTCGGGCTTTGAATATCCTCTCTTTTGTCTCATCGATCAATGATGCATCTATTTGGAGACCATGCTCCCTGGCGATGTTCAAGGAAAGAGCAGGAAAGAAGAAATGATCTATCTTATCTACCAGCTTTCCATACTGATCCCATACCTTGGTGGCTAATTTTTCAGACATTTTAGTAACTTTCCAGTGGTATCGTATATTAATCTATGTTGTTATCTTAAATAACAACATTTAAATAGAAAAATACAGTTAGAGGCCGTATGGAAGGCTTTGAAGAGCGACTAAGGAGAATCGGGTTGACAGGCAACGAATCCAAGGTATATCTTGAGCTTCTGAAAAGAGGTGAAGCGAACGGCAGCGCACTGGCCAAGCAAGTCGGGCTGGACAGGAGTCTCACATATACTGTATTGAACAATCTGATAGACAGAGGGCTGGTCAACTATGTGATGAAAGAGAAGATGAGGGTCTACAGGGCGACGAACCCACAGAACCTCCTGATACCCGTAGAGCAGAAAGAGAGGGAGATCAAAAGCCTGATACCTGACCTCAAAGCAATAGAGAAACTGGCTGCGATACCTCAAGCAGTCACAGTGTATGAAGGTAAAGAAGGGCTGAAAGTCTTGATTGAGGAAGGGCTCAAGGAAAAAGAGATGTTGTACTTCGGTGGAAGAGGAGGAACTTATGATATACTCAAATGGGAGATGCCTCATCTCGAAGAGAGGATCAAGAAAAGCGGATTCAAGGTCAGAGGAGTGATGAATACCGACTACGCAGGCCACAGGCTGGCTTCAATACCTACATTAGACGCTAGGTTCATCAAAGGATTTGACGCAGAGTCTACTACAGTGATATTCGGAGATACTGTAGCG
>JAUVBP010000202.1 GCA_030591125.1 Candidatus Woesearchaeota archaeon
AAAAAAGCAGCATGAACACAACATGAAAGAAGAAGCCAATAAGACAAGTCCAGTAAGGGACAGCACAGGCAAGAACAGCACAAAACTGTTCACTATCCTGCTAGTTGCACTGCTCGTAATAGTTCTCCTGGCCACTGCTGCCACCGCACTTCCGTTTGTGGATAAGATTGGAGGAGCACTGGGGAACTACGCATCAAACGACACACCCGGGCTCTTTGACCTGTTCATATTCCTGGTGATATTCTTTGCATTATGCTGGATCGGTTTCAGTGCAGTGTTCAAGGATGCCAAGAACGCGAACATCATCCTCAGCCTGGCACTGGGCATCGCGCTCTCTGTCGCACTGGTATATGGCGGTAAGGTCGGCCTTGTCAAGCTGCTCCCATTCGCAGGATTGATACTGTTCATCATCGTATTTGTGCTCATCTATGCGTTGCTCAACAAGTTCATATTCACTAAGGGCGGTACGATGAGCAAGATACTTGCTGCAATCCTTGCAATAATAATATCCATCGCGCTCATAATGGTCGCGTGGAACATGATATGTGAGACAGGATCCTGTGAAAGTAACTCGTTCATGCAGAAACTCACAGGCACAGGTTCTATATTCGGAAAGATAGGCTATAAGCTAAATAACATATTCAGCGGAACCTCTGTCCCTATCGCACCTCCGCCAGGAAGCCCCAGCAGGCCAGATGCGATAGCACAGAAGACGAATCTCTGCGGTAATGGCCAGATCGACGGAAGTGAGGTATGTGATCCATATGCCTCACCGAACGGATGCGAAGGTGGTTGGTTTGAACTAGATCAGCTTTGCGACAGCTGTGACAGGTGCGACGACCAGAGCACCGGTGGAGCAGTATATGATTCTACTGCAGGGAACTGGTATATCTGGCTGCCTATCTTTATCATATTCGGCCTGATGTTCTGGAAACGCAAGGACCTAAAAGAGAGATACAGGAGATGGAAAGAACGCAAGAGGAACAAGAAAGGTATCGAAGCTCTTGAAGCGACACTCAAGAAAATAGAAGAAGATGAGAAGAGTGTGCAGTCCACATTCAAGAAACTATGTGAGGCGGTAAGGGATGAGAAGACGACATTCCAGATATCTCGACACATAGTTGATGAGGTGACAAAAGACATCAAAGAGACCATCGGCGGTGAAAAAGAGTTCATCAAGGAGGCTTATTCAGACGAGGGCGGAAACATCTCCAATCGCGTCAAAGAGCTGATTAATTTCAACAACTCAGAGAAGTTCTGGATAGCAGGAGATGAAGGCATAATACCTAAGATAAATGAGCAGTTGAAAAAGATCGAAGAGGTGCCGAAAGAGCTTCAGGAAGAGATAAACGCGCTCGAGGGAGCGATTGAGCATTTCGATGACCACAACAGGATCCTCCACACGTTCAGGCAGCACGATTTCAGGGAGAAGAATGTGCTGACGAACATGTCTGCACAGCTGAAAGCCAACCTTGAGGGATTCACCAGGATGAATGCTGGCTGTACAAATATGATAGGGATATTGAACAGGATGCATGCAGAGATAAAAGATATAGTCACATCTAAAGATATCGATTACGCCACGATCAGGAAGAACATAAGGGAGATACGCGATAATGCAATCAGGCTGAACAAGTCATTCTCTGAGAAGATCGTATTGCTACATCAGATAATGCATCGCCTCAAAGATATCAAAGAAGAGATCATCAAGGTCCATGAAGAAGAGAGATCCAGAGCAGTCACATTCTGCAGTGAAGCGAAGTTCAGCTATGAGAAAGGGAAGTTCGACAGCGCAATCTACCTGGCATCGCATGTCATAGAGATAGTCAAGAACCTGAGGGTATCTGTGATGGATCCTGAAGAGATTGCAGTCCTTGATGAGAGGGCGAAAGAGGCATTGAAGATAATAGAAGAGAGCCTGCCAAAACTGTTCGAATCGATGAAAGATGAGATACAGGACGAGCTGGACAAAGGTGAATTTGACAAGGTCATCAAGCTCACAGAACATATAGGAAAGATAGAATTCATACGCGACGAGTTCAATGACAAGTTCAGCGGCATACTCAAAGAGTACCAAGGGAAGATAGATGACCTACGAGCACTCTGCAAGAAGATGAAAGAGAGCAGCGAATCAAGGAAGGAGCTGCTCGATGAGATCGGGTCGGCACCTCAGCCCCCTACACCATAAGAAGATGATGGACAAGAGCAGGATAAAGGAAATCAGAAAGAGTCTGGCAGGATACATAGATAGCTGCAATGATGCTAAATCTCTTGCCGAAAAGATGCAATATGAGAAAGTGGTTGCCAAGCTACAGTATGATATTGACACTGCCGAAGAGCATGTCCAGGTTGCGATAGCGAAGTCAAGATTCGAGGATGCCAGACGTCTTGAGGCGACAGATCCGGAAAAGGCAAAGGAAGTGGCAAAGGAAGCGATAGAGATATTGCAGGAACCCCCGAAAGGACTTAGTGAGAAAGATGAGCTCATCAAGCAGATACAGAAGATGATGATACAGGGCCATGAGGATCCATCGACACACCCGACAGGTGGAGAAGATGATTCAACCCCTGATAGTGTAGAGGAGGACATCCGGAAAAGACTTGACGCCGCTGATAAGCACGCAGAAGACGGCAATTTTGATGAGGCGCTGCAGATCTGCAAGGACGCCATACAGATAGCGCTGGACACGCACAATCACGAGATGGAAGAGTTAGCGAAGCTTAAAGCGAAGGAGATAGGATGGAGACAGAAGTTCGGAGATCTCGACAAGAAGTTCGAGGAATTCTTGGACGATAACATTCTGCTATCAGGATCAAAGGTCGAAGAAGCGATAAAGCTCGTGACTACAGAAGGTGATACTAAATCAGAACTGGTGAAATACGACCATGAG
>JAUVBP010000110.1 GCA_030591125.1 Candidatus Woesearchaeota archaeon
ATAAAGAGCTGACCATATCCACTGCGCAGCGATACGCCCCTGTGCAAAAGACATTCAAAGACTCTCCAGTAAAATCAATATCTATCAACAATGACAAGCTCATAGCACTCAACATCGCCGGGAAAGAGGAAGGAGGGCTCACGAGCGGCAGGATAGGCTGGCTAGGGACGTACATACTGTTCTCACTTGTATTCAGCCTTGTGCTCAGGAAAGTGCTGAAGATCTATTGATCATATTTTCACGATGGATGAATTCAATGCGCTTGTCGAGGAAGCGAACAAAGTATTTCTTGAGAATTTTGATGATTCGACATGGTTTGGAAGGTGCATATTCCTCAGTTGGTACTGTGATGTGGGGACCTGTGATTTCTGTTTCAGGTCGACGGTGAAGCATAAGATAAAACATGCGCAGAGTGCACGACGCAGTGTGGCTTCCATCATCACTGATGCCATCATCGGAAAGAATCTCGGTTGGAGAATCGAGTTCCTGACTGGAGGGTATAGGATATTCTCATTCCCTGAGATACTAGACATCGCAAAGAAAGTGTCGCAGGTATATGGTGAGAAGATATGGACCAATCTTGGCGCGCTGAGCAGGGATGAGCTTGAGATGTTGAGTCCGTATGTCTCTGGCGTGTGCGCCTCAATAGAGGCCATAAACCCTGAATTGCATGACAAGATCTGTCCTGACAAGCCTATCGGTCCTTATTCAGAGATGCTAAAAGTAGCTGGAGAGCTCGGACTGAAAAAGAGCATGACAATCGTTGTCGGGCTTGGAGAAGTGCAAGAGGATTTTGAGATGCTTGCAGATTTTATCACGTCGCATAAGCTTGACAGGATAACATTCTATGCCCTGAAACCTGTGCAGGGTACTCCATATACAAAGAGCCCTGAACCCGAAGAGTATGTCTGGTGGATAGCAAAGACAAGGGTCAGGTTCCCGAAACTTGAGATAATGGCAGGGCTCACACCAAAGCGCTCTTCGGATTATGCTGAGCTGCTGCTGAAGGCAGGAGCCAATGCCTTGACCAAGTTCCCTGCAGTGAAGAGATTCGGGAGCGAACAGGCTAAAGAGATTGAGCGGCAGGCGGCATCAGCAGGTCGAAAGTTTCACGGAAGCCTAACAGAATTGCCTGCAGTGGATTGGGATGCAGAGGTTGATCCGCTTCCATTTGATGATGTGCTGAAGGGGCAGGTCAAGGAGAAGCTTGCGCAGTATATTGAAGGGATGAAGAAAAATAAGCATTAAGCACTCTTTCTGCCATAATATTTAAATAAGCAAGAATCTGATTTCCAGGTATATTCCATGTGTGGAAGGCTTACACCTATGAGACAAAAAAAGAGCATTTCAAATAGGGTCACAAATAGAGTTCCAGGAGAGACATTACCTACGAATAACCTACTTGCCATAATCGCCGTGCTTCTGATAATAAATGGTGCTGTCTCAGGATATCTTACATACGAACGCTCCCAGAAGATGATGCAGCTCACAGGAGAGATAACTGCAAGATCTGCAGAAGCGAGACTTTGCGTGGACAAGCCTCCTGTGTTGAACCTGAGCTGCGACGCGATTGCGTATGTGGGTGTAGGTTATTTCTGTGATGTTGAGGGAACAGACCTTGATAATGATACCCTTACTTTTTATGATAATGTCACCCTGTTTGATATCGATCAATTCACTGGAGAGATAATATTCACGCCGAACGCCAGTGATATAGGAGAATATAACATATCAATCACTGTCAGTGATGGTAGAGGTTGTGCGAATTCAAATGATACTGTCATCCTTACGCTCACGGTTGCAGAGCCTCCTGTACCGCCTGGATCGCCAGGAGGTGGTGGTGGCGGTGGAGAACTTCCCGACCGCGAATGCATACCTCAATGGGAATGCACGCCCTGGGGAATGTGCAGTACAGATGGAGTCAGGACAAGGATCTGCTATCCGCTCAATAACTGCTTCAGGGAAAGACCTGCTGAAGAGCAGGATTGTATATATCTTCTGCCTCCGCGTCCGCGAAGGGCTGAACTTCCGCAGTTCTACCTATGTAACCTTGACATAGTAGATGAATGTTCAGCAAGCATCGGGCCTGCAGAAGAGTGGATATACACATTTAGGGCAAAGAACAGCACACTGGTAATCAGCATACCTGTCGAGGAAGGTGTTGACATGAACATAGATGATATCCACTACCTTTTCCTTCCTGTAGCCCGGATAAAACCTTTGGATGTAACAGGTGATGGTGTGGATGATCTTGAGTTCATCAATCATTACGTGGAGAGCGGAAGGTCACAGATGACTATAAGGAAGATAAGGCAGCTAGAGGTTGTTGTCGAGAGACCGATATATATAGAGACCCTCCCGCAGATACTGCAGTTCATACTCCTGTTTGTCTATGACAATTCATGTTTTGTCCTGCTCATCGTCATGATACTCGCTGCGTTAGTGCTGTATCTTCTCCTCATGGGCGTTCTTGAGCGTAAGAAGAGAAAAAGTGTATCGGTACCGAAGCCGAAAGGCAGATAGAGTCGCTCTCTTTTGGTCTATTTCTTTTGGTCTATTCTCTGAGTATATCTATATCTCTATGCTGCTTCCTGAACTCGTGAGCAGTCTCTAATACTATTCTCGCGTCATCTGGGACTATATCCTTAAAATATTCCATCTTAAGGTTGCCTTCTTTGAGATGAAGGTGCATATCTTTCTTGTCCTGTATCTTAGTGTCTGAGATGTGGAAATACTTTGGCTTAAAGCGCATCATCCTCTTGATGAACCCTATGTAATCAAGCCTGTTCTGGTAAGCGAATTCTGCTGCATGAGGAAAGTCAAGGCATAGGCTTTTTTTTGTGGTCGTCAGGATCTTTTTCAGCTCTTTTAGGCTGCCTCCTACGTGGTCAAACCCTCCTGTTGATGGAGGGAGGTTCTCGACAGTGAATCTCTTGTCGAGCCGCTTGATTGTCCTTATTGTTTCTGTGATGCTGCAGGCAGCACTCTCAATATAGCCTGGATGGATGACAATCGTCTCTGCGTCAAGGAGGTCTGCTGCTTTTTTCGCAATCTCTATGCCTTTTTTGTTTATGGTGTGTTGTTTTTCGGGATTTGCAGGGTTGAATCCCCATTTAGAATGGATAGCGTGGATGGTGATCGGTCTCTTCAGAGATTTTAGCGCCCTGAAGTCTGAACCGGGTATAGCAGTCACTTCAAAGAAATCACAGTATCTTGAGAGCTTTTTTGCATATGCAATGTCTTCAGGATATATCTTGATGCCAATTTCCATTTTTTATACTAATTCCTGATAGTTATTTCTGATGATCATTCGTATCGTAATGCATACTCGCTTGCGTTCGTAGCTTTTAGGCACTCGTTTCACTCATACCTCAAAGCATCCACTGGCTTCAGCTTTGATGCCTGTATTGCAGGCAGAGTGCCTGCCAATGCGCCGACGATGAATGAGAAAAGCAGTGCGCCGATTGTGAGATACCAGGGGAAAAATGTCTCGATGAACGTGTAGCCTGTAGCTATTGCAGCAAAAGATACCAGTTTGCTCAGGCCAATGCCTATCACAATACCTATGATACCTCCGGCAACTCCCAGTATCCCTGATTCTATGAGGAATATCAGGAACACATCACTGTTCCGAGCACCGATGGCCTTCATCACCCCGATCTCCCGTGTCCGTTCCATGACTGCGGTGTACATCGTGTTGGCTATGTTCACTCCGCCTACGAGCAAGGATATGGCAGAGATGCCGATTAGTATTATCTGCACTATCGTAAGGACTATCCCGAAAGTCTCTGCAAAATCCTCTGTTGTCTGGACTGAGAAGTCCTCATCACCTTCCTCGACATCGTGGAGTTTCCGCAGCCTGCGCTTTATCTTCTCTGCGATATCCGCCGGTTCTTCACTGTCTTTGACAGTCACAAATATCTGGTCCAGCTCATCGTCAGTGCCGAAAAGGTCATTTGCGGCGTCAAGCTGGATGTATATGTTGCTGTCATCCTGGGGATTCCCTACCTGCGTGACTGCCCCGACTGCCTTGAATTTCTTACCTTCAATAAGGAGCTTATCTCCTGTCTCAACTTCTGATCCGAAGAAGTCACTTATCCCATATCGGTATCCAATATTCGCTTCTTTAAGCCCGTCAACTCCGCGGCCATCTTCCATCTGGACTCCAAAACTTTCAAGGACCTCTTCGAAAGATGATTCATAATCATCTATACCTATCACGAAAGTGTATTTCCGTTCTCCTCCAAATTCTACACTTGCCAGCTTGTATGCCATACCGCTCGCCTCTTCAACACCTGAAGTGGAACGGATCGTGTTCAGGTCGTCATCATTCAGCTTCACTGTCTGCGCAAAATTGAAGCCACCACCAGTCCCGGGCATCACGAACACCTTATCTGCGCCAAGCAGATCAAACTGCTTATCGATGCCTGCTTTAAGGCCCTGTCCGAGAGAGATGAGCGATACGACTGCAGCTATGCCTATGAATATCCCCAGCAATGTGAGGAATGTCCTCTTCTTCTGCGTCAAGAATGTCTTATACGCCAGTTTGAAGTAATCTGCCCACATATTCTTATTTCTCCTTCATGATGACACTTATTTTCTTGATCATTTCCTCAATGC
>JAUVBP010000138.1 GCA_030591125.1 Candidatus Woesearchaeota archaeon
ACAAAGAGTATAATCTTGAATACCTAAAGAGCACATATGGACGCACACGTCTTGAGGTGGAATCCAGACTGAAAAAACTCAATTTCATGGGAAAAGGTGTGACTGTGCATGAACTTATCGCACCGGTCATCGGCTGTATCGAACGGACAATCAGATCCTGTGATGAGGGAAGGAAGTACGATTTCAGAATCATCAATTCATACAAATGGCAGATGGTAGATCCTAATACTAAATTGATGTCAACAAGCTCATTCGGGATATCATTCGACATAAATTCAGACACCAACATCAATTCACAAGATGGACGCCTGCGCACGGACCTTCCTGGTTGTGTTGTTGATGCTTTCAAGAAGTATGGGTTCGAGTGGGGTGGAGATCAGGGTACCATCAAAGTCCCTTCACTCTTCACGTTCATGGCAGACCCTGCAAGACTATCAGTCCAGATGGTGGCTGCTGGAGCAGGGATGGTGCCTGCAGAGGTGTTCACCTGCAACTATTGCGGCTCAAAAGGAAGAGAATTACTGATGACAATAAATCCATCTGCTTATTCCTCCTGTCCTGCAGTCAAACGAGGAAACGGCTGCTGCAAGGCGGCCTGTCCACAGGGTGCAGTCTTGAGGGACCAGATGCCATACATAGGTCAGTGCAGCGCTGCTGATATGGGGCCGGGATCGGATTGTCTCAGCGGCACGAACTATTGCAAGAGTGCATGTGGTATAGCCGCATCAAGGATGGCGTTCAGGTCTTATGGCATTGAGATAACTTCCCAGGAGATGTTCTGCGGCGGGCCGAATTCAGTCATTGTCACAGGCGGATCAAGCATATTCAAGATTGCCGATCTCTCCAGGCGGTTGGGTCTTAAGGAAACACGGAACAACAAGGGAGGAGTGTTCGATTGGAATGATGTCGTGAACAGTGTCAGGTCAGGTCAGGTGGTCGTGCTCTCTGTAAGTGATTTCAGGGGCACACCCTATGATCCGGGTCTGATAGACAAGCGCGGCAAGACCAAGGCACAGATAAAAGAAGAGAAAAAAGCAATGCTTGCTGCAGGGAAGAAATATGCTGCCTCCCTCAATGAACGTTGTTTCAACACGAAAGGACATTATCTTACTGTGTACGGCGCAGGCGACTCTCATGTGATCATCAACGATCCCTATAACGCTGCGTGCCCTAAATCCGTCGAAAAGATTGTGCTCTCACGAGAGTATCTCGAAAGGACATCGAAACATTATGTGGTGATAAGCTGATGAAAAGAACTGTGATGCTATTTTGGATCCTGTCTTGGACCATTGTATTGTTCTCTTCAATAGCATGTGCTGAGAATACCCTCATAATATTTCTTGATGAATACCCTGAACCTACATTAATCACTGAAGTGTTCGTACTTGAGCAGAATGAATTCGGTGATTCCAGATTCTTCCATGATCAAGTCAGTGAAGAGACTTCCGCGGAAATAGAGCTCTTTGATGATTCAGGGAGCATAATCCTCAAGAATCCCGTCGAAGGCTACAGTTCACATATGACTTTCGATGATAGGATATCCAAGATAAGATTGATCTCTGATGAGACTGTGATCGATGAGCTGGACATAACATTCTGTGATGGTGATGGTGTATGCGAGCCTTGTGATGAGATAGCATGTGAAACATCAGAGAATGTACTGACCTGCACAGACTGCCAATCCGGGCAGGAGGATCTCTTCTGTGATGTTGTCGAAGATGGCATATGCGATCCTGACTGTGATTCTAATATTGCTGATCCTGATTGTCGAAGTGAGTACCTCCAGAATGAAGGGCTTGGAGAGTATGTCGCGAGCATGGCCTTGATGCATAACCAGCCAGCATTGACAATACTTGATAATGGGGATAATGCTGCAGTGGCCCAGGCGGAAGAGTACCATGGACAATACTGTACAGAGACTGCAGGAGGGAAGATATGTGCGATTGAAGAGCGCTGCAGCGGGAGATTCCTTGAATATATACAAGGCATGCGTTGTTGCATCGGCACCTGTATGGCTGAAGAAGAGGTGGACATTGCGGAGACATTCCCTGAAGAACCTGTAGGTATACCTGCGATAGAGAATATACCTTCGGACTATGATGAGGGTCTTGAAAACATTCCTGATGGAGAGTTCCCTTATGAGACTATCCTGGAGCTTGGAGAGAGACAGACTGCGGTACAGAAGGTCGAACAGTTAGGGAGATTTGTTGAGACTGCATTCAGTAAGATAGACATGTTCCATGTCGCAGCGGTATTGTTCGCTGTATTACTCATATTATCGATAAGCCTGTTCTTCTTCCGTCGCTCGGCGGCAAGTCAGGTAGGTGCAACAGGGCCTTCCCTTCTGCAAAAAGCACCTCCGACAATCCAGACACGGATAGATGCATTGGGATCTGCAGGACATAATTACCAGGAGATTGAGAAGATGCTCATGCAGAAAGGGTTTGATAAGCCTTTTGTAGATTCACAGATAAATATCCACTATAGGAAAAGGATGGAATCCCAGAAATCACAGGTCAAAAAGTGAACCGAAAAGTGAAGGATATAAGATGAGCAGTAACAAGTCAAAGCGTATATGTATCCTGATGTCGCTATTAGCTTTAGCATTGCTTCTCCCTCCAGTCGAATCATCGACGGCCGGACCCGAATCATTCGAATGGTTCATAAAAGACGCCCCGCCGCTGGCGAAATCTTCATTCAAGGCAAAGATAACAGGATATTGGTATCCTGCTGAGAGTGACTGGAACGAGTGGAGTACAGGAGCAAGAGATGATCATGACAGTTTCTGCGCGATACCTATAGGAGAAAGGGGATTCTATGAGTCGGTGAAATGTAAAGGTATAGGTATAACTGAAGACAAGAAGGTCATAGGGCATAGTGATATGCAGCAGACCCGCGAAGCGTCAGAGAATCATTTCATAGATATTGAAGATGTCCTGTCACGGGAGCTTGATAATCCCCCTGCAAGACCCAAACGTACAATAGTGGTGAATGGCAGGAAAGGGCCCAATTGCTATATAGCTCCCTGGTCAAGAGTGTACATAAAATACAAGACGCCAGACCATCCGTACACAGGGTGGTATGTTGCTGAAGATAAAGGAAAAGCGATAGAAGGCAAGTGTGCCATAAAGATATTCCTTGGAAGCGGAGAGCAGGACAAACTTGATACGCCAAGTCCAGACTCTCCTTCGAGCCCTTCGGACTGGCCTGAAATATGGGTATTTCCTGCAGAGAAAGACCCTTACTTGTGGGATGAGAGCCTGCTATCTTACCTCTCAGGAGGATCAACTTCAGGAAGGGCAATAGGGGAAGGAGGAGTCCCCGAGTCTGCATATGATGAGTCAGGCGCAGCCATCAGGCCTATACATCCGATATTCGCAGTGTCTTATTCTGTCGATCCTTCATTTGCTGTAAGCATGCCTTATGATTTCAACATATATGATATTGTCCCTAAGAAAGTAGAGACTTTTGCTGAGTGCAAGAACGACGTTGAATGCCTCCTCACAAAAGTCTCTGAGACAGAGAAAGAGACTGAGCTGAATTGGATAGTCAAATATGGGGGAAATGTCATAAGTAAGGATAACAAAGGAGGATTGGAATACCCTGCATGGGAACTCTATTGCGAGAAAACTGATCAGCATGCTGTGAATTCATTGGCTGAAGCAATCGATACCTGCGTCCAGTCATCTGATAAAGATTGCATCTGTGAATACACAATACCGAAAGTCGATACTGATGATGCGTTGACATTGCTCGGAGAAGCATTGACCCGAGGTCTCGCGAGGTTCTCAGATACATTCGGGCTTCCTGTCCTAATAAATCTAGATGACACCGGTGCCAGATGGCAAGAGCGGTTGGTAGGACTCATCCTCCAAGGAGCAGACCTGCGCATATTCCTGACATCTCAGGATTCCGGGCCTCTCAATGCCAACCCCCAGATAGTCAAGGGGGCGTATCTTCAAC
>JAUVBP010000100.1 GCA_030591125.1 Candidatus Woesearchaeota archaeon
ATCCCTTATGCCCCAATGCCCTCTCTATATAGGACAGAGGCATGCGTCCTTCCTTGAGGATCGCTTCAAGGAGTGCGGGCTGGTCGAACCTGTCTCCCTGTTTCTGTTCTGCCATGCCGACGATGCGGCGCATCATGTGGTTGCCGAGCAGATACATCGCTGCGTAGGTCCCTTCACAAGAGAAACCCTCTACGTCTGATCGGGCCCTGGCTTCAGGGAATCCTGTGGTCTTCATGTAGAACTCTATAGAACCTTCGAGCATGTCAGGGTCTTTGGGCATGTTACCTTCCAGGTCCCTCAGATATTCTTCATTCCCTGTCAGGCAGGCAAGTATGAAGCAGACCCTTGCACCTAATCTTGATTCATCCAGCAGCGCAATAAGCTCGCTTTCAGCATCATTCTCATCATCATCCACTAATCCTAGCCCTTCCATAAGGTCCTCTGCGACGTAAGTCGTCCATCCTTCTGCAAGCTCCATAGGATCTGCCCATGCGCGTATCATGGATGGATGTTCCTGTGCCCTGGCGAGCTGGTAATGATGCCCGGGAATCAACTCGTGCGAGAGATAACCTGGTGCTATCATGCTGTTCATCTCCTCTTCAATCCCTTCAAATTCGGTTATGTAAAGTGTGCTCCTGCGGACTCCTTTGCACATGCTGCCAGGGGTTGATATGGCGGCTATAGGGACCATCGGTTTCAGATATCCTGGAGTGCTCACGATCGTCGCTTCCTCATTTGTCAAGGGCTTGACAAGCCCTTTGTCGTATGCGAATCTTGTAACCCTATCCATCTCACGCCTGAGCATGTCTATAGTGTCACCTTTCTCGCAGGCAAACTCTTTTGTCAAGACCTTAGATACTGCCAGAGCATCCATGTCTTCAAGACCGCGCTTCTGGATTATATCCCTACGGAGCTCTTCCACCCTGTCACTGATCTCTTTCAGCTTTTGCATACCTAAATTGTGTATGTAATCCAGCTCATAGGGTATCCCTGCATGCTTGAACAGTTTCTTTGTCGCAGACTCTCCTATGCTTACAGCCCTGCGTTTAGGCATCTTCTTCAATCTCTCAAGATACTTGAATACAGCAAAATTCGCAGCATCTATAGAATGCCCCAGTGCAGGCATCGCATGATATCCGACACTCTTTGCGAACTCATGCGCTGCTTTTCCGACGCTGGCGAAATCCTCTCCTGTCTCTATCTCAAGACCTGTCCATGCAGCATTAGGCCTGTCCAGACGGGACAGTTCGCTTGCAAGATAGAAAGGGAAACTGTGGAATCTCCTGATGAACCCTTCGACAATCTTGGACTTATCTCTTGGGTCGCGCTCGATGTATTCAGGAGTGAATCCTAAAAGTTTCTGTAGCGCTGTCGGTTTCATCGCGTGACTCGGCGTCCCGTCGATCAGTGCGCTTTCCAATATTGCGTTGCCCCGGAGAAGGTCCTGCGCAAGCTCTATGTCAAGAGTCCTGTCGATTGAGCGGCGGTATCTCGGTGCTGCCTCAATCTCATCTGCCAGAGCAGTGGAATCAGCTATATCTTTCTCTGTCGCTTCCCTTGTAACATCAGGAAGCTCATCAGCCCTGCTGAAATCCTCATTGGCGACCAATGCGATCGGGTCAGAACTCATATGCTCATGGAACTTATCACAGATATCCTTGTAAGACTTCATCTTATCACCTTCAGCGAGTTCAATATGTTGCCTGCGTCTGATATGCCTGGATGCAGGATATGATCATCACCATATCATCATTTCTTCTTAAGCTTCTTTTCCAGAGATCCCAGCACCTGTTTCAGCACTGAAAGATCCTTGCTCTCGTCGACGCTGAACTTGGTGTATATCTCGTCAGTGGTAAGTGCAGCCCCTGCTGCATACCAATGCCCCCTTCCTGTGCCGAATATCTTCTTTATCTGGTCCGCCACATTATATGCTGAGTCATTGCTCCTTCCCAAGACCAACCATTTCCTCTCTTTTGCCTGCTCAATCCTGGCCACTGCAAGCGATACCGGACAGCCTTCGAATCCAGCCAACGCGTCAGCGAAAGGCCTGACAATATCACCTGTAGATACCTTGACGACTGCCAACCTGTAATTCCCGACCTCTTTCTCATCCATGTCTTTCAACATATCCCGTACTTCGCGAGGGTATCTCTTGTTTGTTATCTTCGCTATCATCTCCATGTCAGCATGTGCCTGCAGAAGCGGTGATGCTGTGAAGTCAAGATCTGTGGCAGTAAGGTAATTCTTTGTATCCACGCGCAGGCCATATAACATGAGTGTCGCCAGGTCGTTCTCTGCAGAAGTAAGATCTATATTGAGATTCTTCATGTGGTCCATCACCAGCGCGACACTCGACCCTGCCTGTCGGGTGTCCAGGAACGTCTTTACATACTGCTCGGCTTCTGACTCCTCTATCGGATGATGGTTAATTATTATCCTTGGAGTGCCTTTGACCTCAGGACAGTTAGTGTCATGAGGGTACACATCCACGAACGCGACAGGATCACCTTTCTTGATCGAAGAATGCTGGCTGACCTTCTTTGCCAGGTCAAGCTCATTGTATAGGATATTATTCTGGAGATAGCCTGCGTCGTGCTTGAATTCAGAACAGACCTTTGCCTCAAGGCCCATGCTCTTGGCTATATGCGCAAGGCCGAACCCTCCACCAAGAGAATCATAGTCTGGTGGGACATGACCTACGATGTAGAGTGTCTTACCTTCTTTCTTTATGTCTTCAAGAACGTCAACTAGCTCTTGAGACTCATTCTTTTCCACCATGACAGCAATATTGTCTTGAGGTTTTATAAAACATGACTCGTGATAATTTCTCTTTTCTCAAGAAAAAGTCGTAATTTTTACACGCAAAAGCCATAAATCCCTTGTTTCTGGCTTTTGGTGTCCTAAAAATCTGTCTGTAACGGGGTTTATTGCGTCCTTTGAGGCGTAGTGTTGCGCATTTGGCAGATTTTTATGACGTTTGATAAATCAAATCAGCGTTTCATGGCTTTGAGTCTGCGCAGGCAAACACACATCTCGTAACCTTTGTCTTCCCCATGCGTTATAGAATCAAGATATATCCTGTTCTCAGGGTGTATTTTCTTCACGAAATGGCAGTCGCCCTTGTGCATCTTTGTGGACTGGTTGGATGCGATGATCTTATCAGAAGATTCAAGGTCATATTCTTCCCTCTCTGTCACTTCTTCATCAGGGGATACTTCTTCCTCATCAGCATCGTCATCATCAGGATCTTTTTCATCATCTTCCTGTTGATCATCATCTTCAGCAGGCTCTTTTTCGTCAGTGTCTTCCTCTTCGGGTTCCACTTCATGCACTGCAGGAACGGAGATCGCACCTGCCAGGTCATCGAGGCTTGGAGCACTCTCTCCATCATGAGATACGATTTCAGTCTCTACATCTTCAGTATCTTCTTCCTGTACATCATCTTCCTGGATGTCTTCTTCATCAGGTTCTTCTTCATGCTTCTGCGTGGTGGCAGGTCCTTCTTTTGGTGCTTCTTCTTCTGGTGTCTCTTCTTCAGGAGTCTCTTTCTCTGAGAATGTCTTGTGTATGTGCTCTTTCAGCTCTTCCCGCTTACGTTGCAGCTCTTCGCGTTGCTTCTCGCTGAGCCGTATCTTGCTGAGCGGCTTCCTGCCGAACTCCTTGTCCATTATGTCCTTACGTTCGAACAGCACATTGCAGTTCTTGCAGAAATAAAGATAATGGTCGTTGCCCTTCACCTCATCACCGCATATAGGACAGCCCTCCGGGATGATAAATATGAAGTTCCGCTCTATCTCTTTAGAATCAACATCCTTGCCTTCTTTGATATCTTCCTCTAGCTCATTGAAATCTATTATATCATCCTCTTCCATATCCGAGAAGGTATCTTTTTTCTTCATTCTCTATCTTGAAGGCTCTTTATAGCCGCCTTTCCTGTTCTTCAGGTCAAGCTCTCTCTCTTTTTCTGTCTTTCCTTTCTGCTGATGCACTTTTGTATGCTTCACTGTAACCTTGACCTTAACTTTGGTCACTTTCTTCCCTTGCGGCCTGCCTCCTTGCTTCTTTGGCGGGCTCTTCTTCCAGAACCTGTCAGGTATCAGTCCGGTCACCTTTGATATCAGGGTCTTCTGGCTGTCGAACGTGTTAAGGATGGGTATCAATGTATCGTCAAGCACATCTGATGAGAAATGCTCCTTCAGCAGCTCGAAATTGTGGTCTGTCATCTCTTTTGTCTTATCCTTGTCCATTATCAGCTCATATGTGTCAGACACCAGCTCTGCATCGACCTTCTGGTCCATCCGGATGAACCGGAACCCTTTCTTCTCGAAGTCTTCAAGGTTAGGGAATGCGTTCACTACCACAGGTTTCCTGTGGGCGCAGGCCTCTATGAGCGGATTACCGAAAGCATCGCTCGTGTTAGGATATAGTATGATATCAGCGTTCACGTAAGCATCATGTATGGAATAAAATTTCTGGTTAGGGTTCTCATGCCTTCCGAGAAATACCTTGTCGTTCGCGAAGATCACCTTCACACCTGTCTTGTCGATCTTCCTCACTATCTCTTCAAAATAATTCCCTCTGGTGTATACTGGCGATCCTGTTATGATGAGGACATTGTCCTTCTTCATGGTGTCATTGATCTCTGCGACCAGCTTTATCGAACGCTCGACAAACTTGTTCCGTTTGACCCTTGTAGGCTGGAGAAATATCAGCTGGTCCTCACCGATGCCGAGTGCTTTCCTGAAATCCTTGCTGTAATCATCAATGGCGCATGACTTGTCAATATCTATCGTGTTAGGGATGACCTTTGATGCGATCTTTTTGTCATCGCTCAGTTTGGTCCGTGCATACTCTGTGTTGGTTATGTGTGTGATGTTCTTGAAATTAGAAGGTATGCTCTGCATGAGTTTAGGGAAGTTATCGAACTTGGTGAAGTAAGGGTTCTCCCAGGGAAGGTAATGGAGCCTGCTTATGGTCGGGAGGTTCAGCTCGTCCACTATCTGAGAGAGTGCGATGCATAGAGGGATGTTCTTCAGCGAC
>JAUVBP010000134.1 GCA_030591125.1 Candidatus Woesearchaeota archaeon
CATCTCTTCCTGCGGTATCGATTATCACGAGATCAAACTCGCCAAGCTTATCTTCAAACTCCTTATAGATATCGACAGGGCTTTTCGCCTTTGGATTACCGAAAACAGGGACATTTATCTGTGCCCCGAGCTGTCTGAGTTGTTCGAAAGCTGCAGGCCTCCATGTATCAGTCGATATCACAGCAACCTTATGGCCGCGCTTCTGGTAGTATTTTGCAAGCTTTGCAGTGGTTGTTGTCTTTCCATGGCCGAAAAGTCCTACAAGCATGATCTTGGTCGGCTTCTTCTTGATCTCTATGGTTGATGCTTCAGCCCCAAGAAAATTCACAAGCTCTTCATACACGATCTTTATGAGGAACTCTTTCTTTGTCAGGCCTGGAGGTGCATCATCATTCATCAGCCGCTCCTTTATCTGCTTGGAAAGATCAAAGACCATCTTGACATTGACATCTGAATGCAGAAGGGCCCGCTGGATATCTTTTACCAGCTCGTTCACGAGTTTTTCATCTACAAAGACTGCCTTGCTTATCTTATTCAGTGTGTCTCTGAGTGAACTTCCAAGTTTCTCAAGTACCATGGCGTCTATGAATGGTGGAATGTTTATAAAGGTTTTCGAAGCCCGATTTTCAAAGCAAGACAGGTAAAATCACCAAAAACTTTATAAACTCCAAACGGCATTTTTAAACAAAATGTTTTGGAAAAAAGAGGGTGAAAAGAAAGATAGTTCTAAGTCTAAACTCAAGGCTAAAGAGGCTGCTGAAGAGATCAAGGGCTTGCCTGACCCTCTGAAGAAGGCAATCTCACCGAGCAATCAACCAGTCCTGATGCTCAAGAAGGTATCGAAGAGTTACAGGGATAAGCTGGTACTGAAAGATGTGGACTTCGACATCTTCCATAAAGACATTTTCGGAATCATCGGCATGAGCGGTTCCGGAAAGACTACGATATTCCAGCTCATGTCAGGGATACTCAAGCCACAGGCAGGAGATGTCCTTGTCAGGAATGACCTTCTCTTCGATAAGAAAAGAGACTATCCTGATTACGTCTCTGTACTGAAGAACCAATCACGTGTGAAGAAGAATTTCGGCTTTGCTTCACAGATACCTTCATTCTATGATCACTTGACTGTCGAGGAGAACCTGATGTTCTATGGTTCACTATACGGCCTGAAGAAGAAGAGAGTAAAAGAGAATGCCGACAGGCTTCTGCGTCTGGTCGACCTTGAAGAAGACCGTGACAGTGTTGCTGCAGAGCTGTCAGGAGGCATGCAAAGGCGCCTGGATATCGCATGCTCACTCATACACGAACCAAAGATACTGTTTCTTGACGAACCGACATCCGACCTTGATCCAGTGATGAGGAAACAGATATGGCACCTCATCAGAGAGATAAATTCACAGGGGACGACTATCATCATCGCCTCACACATACTGGATGAAGTGGAGCAGCTCTGCACTAAAGTCGCGATACTGCATGAACGGAGGGTCCTCGGCCATGGTACATTGAAAGAGCTCAAGGACATGTTCAAGAAGGGGCGTATAGTCAAGGTCAGGTTCGACAGCAGCAGATATGATCCACTCAGCAAGAAGCTGAAAAAGGTGAAGGGCATAGACAGGACCCTGGAGCAGGACAATGAGCTGATCGTCTTTGTATCTGGAGATGACCTCACCATACGACGCGTGATAAAGGCTGTGGAGTCATGTAAAGAGAGACTGGTCAGTCTCGATGTCTCTGACGCCACACTCACCACGATATTTGAGAGATTGACAAGGAAGAGTACTGAATGAACAGGTATATGAGATGAACAGCATATTAGAGATCTTAAAGAAGAACTTCAAGCTCCTGGTGAGAGCTAAGATATCTTCACTGGTCATATTCATAGGTCCGCTCCTGCTCGTCACTCTGCTCGGCCTTGCATTCAGCCAGTCAAGCGGATTCTCTTTGGCCGCATCAGTCTACTCAGATGACTACACAGAACTCTCAGAGTCATTGATAACAAAGATGACAAACCAGAACTTCGATATCCTGCGCCTTGACACACGAGACGCGTGCATAAACGCTGTCAAGACCGGCGAATCACAGGCTTGTGTGTTGTTCCCCGGAGGGATGGATGTGGATACAGGGCAGAGCAATGAGCTCATATTCTATGTTGATTATTCGCAGATAAATCTTGTCTGGCTGATGCTGGATGTCATGTCTGCCCGCATATCAGAACGGTCTCAGGAACTGTCTAAGGAGATGACTGCAGACCTTCTTGAGAGGATGTGGTTTGTAGAGGAGAGAGTGACCTATGGTCAGACTACCTTGACAGAGATAAGGGCAAAGAGTGATACACTGAAGACAAAGAGCAGTTCTACACAGGAAGGTTTCAGAGGGCTTGACATTTCAGTCGATTTCAGCAGCATCGACATCCAGAGTGACAAGGGAATATCTGATGGTGTAGAAGCGAACTTGGCAGCCATAAGGAACCAGGCATCTAACTTATCAGACAATATTGATGATTTGATTGACGGCATCGAAAATTCAGCAGCATCTGCACAATCTCAGACAAATGATTCTGGAATCATAGATGAGCTTGAAGATATAGATCAGGATGCTGATGATATACAGGATACCATCGATGATGCTATCACTGTGATGAACTCCGACGCAGATAATGCCTCTTCAAGACTGGTGACGATAAAAGCATCGCTTGATGCGATAGGTCAGAAGATCACATCGATCCAGTCCAAGATAAAAGACATCAAACAGAAGAGGGATGAACTGCTTCCACAGTTCGACCAGGCAGTTACAGACATCGACAGCATGGTGACAGGCATGACATCGCTGCAGGGGACGCTCGATGAGGCCCTGCAGAAGATAAAGGCAGTGAAAGGCAAGAGTGCAGAAGGCATAGCGACACCGATAACCACGAAGATTGAACCGATCGCGACCCAGAAGACACATTTCAATTCGCTTTTCCCGACACTTCTCGTATTGATAATGATGATAACAGGGATACTCCTCTCTACTACCTTAGTCATGGTAGAGAAGAGATCAAAGTCTTTCTTCAGGAACAACTTCACACCAGTATCATACTTCACATTCAACATCTCCACATACCTGACTTCACTCACAGTACTGTTCATACAGCTCCTGCTGTTCGTGAGCGTAAGTGCAGTATTCTTTGAGACCCAGGTATTGACATCGATACCTATGCTGCTCCTCATAGTGCTATTGACTGCGACCGTATTCATCTGCATAGGGATGTTCATAGGGTTCATCTTCAAGACTGAAGAGACATCCAACCTTGCCGCAATAACTTTGATCTCTGTATTCATGCTGTTCTCAAGGGTGGTCATCCCGCTTGAGAGCCTTCCGGGATACCTGAAAAGTATCGCTTTACTCAACCCATTCGTGATCAGTGAGACCGCTCTGAAGCAGGCGATAATATTCAACTCAGGGTTCGATGTCATTCTACAGGGAGTTCTCATGCTCCTGGGCTACGCAGTAGCGATCTTCCTGATCCTTATCATCCTCCAGAACTCATTGCGCAGGCTTTCATTCATGCACTTCAACAGGATACATTTTGGCGACATAAAACTAAGGGACAAGGCTAAAGCCAAGCTCACAGCTTCCGAGCCTGCCAAGAAAAAGGACATCAATGATCTTGCTGTCAAAAGATGATTGTACTACCCATTCTAAGAGCTACCAATATAATAGATAACAGAGTAAAGAGAATCAATTCCACATTAAATTTACTAAAAAACGACTAAAAAGCAAAACACACGATTTAAGCAAAAATAACTACGGAAGTACTTATATACCTGTCACGCGTTAGAGTGGTATAGGAACAATGATTCTAGGTCTCCGTACCTGGGCATTTTCCGAAATCGAGCTATCACCAACAAAGAAAGTAGGCATAACACACTATCACGCTCTTCGGAGATAGCTCGATATCAGGGGTTGTTCGAAAGGACAACCCTCTGATTCATTTTCGACTTCTCCTGATTACTGCGCTGCATAGTAGGGGGTTTTGCAGC
>JAUVBP010000188.1 GCA_030591125.1 Candidatus Woesearchaeota archaeon
CAGAGTGGACAACATACCCACTCCTGCGATAGCGATACCATACAATCCTGCAAAGCTATAAGAGATGTAGATCGCCACACACACGACAAGCACAGGGAGAGCAGTCGAAGCCATACCGACAGAAAGACCCTGGATCAAGTTCGTAGCAGCACCAGTCTTTGAAGCCTCTGCGATGTTCTTCACAGGCTTATGGTCATAAGAGGTATAATACTCTGTTATGTATCCTATCACCACACCAGCACCAAGACCTGCAAGGATTGCCCAGAAAAGGCTCAGATCAGGCATGAAGAACTGCGTCAGATAATAAGAAGCTATCACGACGAGCACAGAGCTTGACCAGAGGCCTACTCTCAAAGCCAGACCAAGACGCTTAGGGTTCTTCGCACGCACAAAGAAAGTGCCTATGATAGAAGCGACAATGCCTGAAGCAGCGATCGAAAGCGGCAGCAGCACACCAGCTTCATTAAAAGCAAGGAATCCAAGAGCCATGGCAGCGATCAGAGAACCGACATAGCTCTCAAAAAGATCAGCACCCATGCCAGCCACGTCACCGACATTATCACCCACATTATCTGCGATTGTCGCAGGGTTCCGGGGATCATCTTCAGGTATGCCTGCCTCGACCTTACCTACAAGGTCAGCACCGACATCAGCAGCCTTGGTGTAGATACCACCACCTACCCTTGCGAAAAGAGCGACAGATGAAGCACCGAATGAATAACCAAAGAGTATGCTCGGAGACTTGAATATCATGTATAGCACAGTGACGCCGAGAAGCCCGAGGCCGACAACAGTCAAGCCCATGACCGCACCAGAAGAGAAAGCGACTCTCAAAGCAGGAGAGATAGATTTCCTTGCAGCTGCGGAAGTCCTTACGTTAGCCAGTGTCGCGACACGCATGCCGATGAACCCGGCAAGAAGCGAGAATATCGCACCGACGATGAAACATACCATGGTCCAGACGTTTATCAGGACACCAAGAACCACAGATACAAAAACAATGAACACAGCGATATAGCGATACTGCCTGAAAAGATAGGCCATCGCACCATCCCGTATATGTCCCGCAATCTCCTGCATCTTAGGCGTGCCTGCATCTTTCATACGGATGAAAAGAGCGAACAGCCCAGCCACAACGAGCGAGACCAATGATGCTATCACAAAATACACATACATTCTCTATACACCTCCCCGGAATATTTAACTATTGAACAATAATGCTTAGAGGGCTCCTGAGAATAATATATAAACGTTTCTAAACCCATAAAAAGATTAATAAAGCACCAAAAAAGCTGAGTGTAAGATATCACCAACAGCCAGTATACGGTGTCTCATATGAAGGACAAACTGCAGAAGATAAACGATTACGAATGGCTTCTCCCCAAGACAGTAAGGGAAGGTATGCTCGTCAATGCAAAAGTATTCGCCAACCAGGCAATACTGGATGTGATGGAAGATGAGTGCCTCAAACAGCTCACGAACGTAGCCATGCTGCCCGGTGTCGTAGAGCCAGTATGCGCAATGCCGGATGCACACATAGGATACGGACTTCCGATGGGTGCAGTAGGTGCGTTCGATTCTGAAGAAGGAGTGATCTCATCAGGCTGCACAGGATTCGACATCAACTGCGGCATCAACATGATCAGGACAAACCTCACAAAGTCCGAAGTGACTGACAAGATGAGGGAACTCACAGCAGAACTGTTCAGGAACATCCCCTGCGGAGTGGGCAGTAAAGGAAAGCTCAGGATAGAACCAGGAAAACTGGATGAAGTGCTGCTCAATGGGTGTGAATGGTGCGTCGATAACGGTTATGGTACTGAAGAGGACATCAAGAACACAGAAGAGCACGGCAAGATGGAAGGTGCGGACCCTTCAAAGGTCAGCGAGAGAGCAAAGCAGAGAGGTCGTCCACAATTAGGGACCCTCGGAGCAGGGAACCATTTCCTTGAAGTGCAGAGCGTAAGTGATATTTTCGATGATGGATACGCAAAGAAGTACCACCTCGAGAAAGACCAGGTCGTGATAATGCTCCACTGCGGATCCAGAGGATTCGGGCATGAAGTGGCGTCAGATTACCTGAGGATACATGAGAAAGCATCAGAGAAGTACGGCATCAAGCTGCCGGACAAGCAACTGGTCTGTGCTCCTGTGAATTCACCGGAAGGACAGGATTACTATGGTGCGATGAAGTGCGCTGTGAATTATGCCTTTGCGAACCGGCTTGTTATGACTCAGTGGGTAAGAGAGACATTCGCAAAAGTGTTCGGCCAGTCATGGGAAAATCTGGATATGCAGACAATATATGCCATCGCGCACAACATCTGCAAGCTTGAGGAACACACAGTCAACAACATGAAGAAGAAAGTGTATGTGCACAGGAAAGGGGCCACACGTAGTTTCCCGGATACACCTGCACTCATCGCCGGAAGCATGGGAACTGCAAGCTATATATTGCACGGTACTGAAAAAGCGATGGAGACCAGCTTCGGTTCGACCTGTCACGGCGCAGGTCGTGCGATGTCAAGACATGCTGCAATCAACAAGTTCCGGGGCGAGGATATCCGTCATCAGTTAGCGGATAAGGGTATCGTTGCACGGGCGACATCACCTAAAGTGCTTGCAGAAGAGGCACCATTGGCCTACAAAGACATAGAGAACGTGATCGACTCAGTGCACAAGGCAGGAATATCCATCAAGGTGGCGAGGATGGTTCCGTTGGGTGTTGTTAAGGGTTAGAAATAATTCTTTTTCTTCAGTTCTTCTATGAGCTCAGTGAAGAATTTCAGCAGTTCTGGGAACTCTTCGACATATTTCTGCTTCTTTTTCCTTAACACTTCCTCTGTGAAACCCCACTTCTTCCAATCAGGGACGGTTATCGACCACTGCACCATAGGCTCTACCGCATCAATTGCCTTGACGAATTTAGCTTCTCTAGTCTCTAATCGCTCATACTCATCAAATAATATGAGAAACTCTTCTGACAGGTCATCTGGTATCTTGACAGAGAGTCTCTTCGCCGCAGCAGTATCCATCTCGCCCTTATTGACCCTCTTCTTCTCATCAAGTATGAATATATCGCCTGTCTCAATCTCGACAATATCATGGTAGAATATC
>JAUVBP010000064.1 GCA_030591125.1 Candidatus Woesearchaeota archaeon
AAGGTTCTGTCCCTGCTATGACATAATAACTGATGTTAGGCGCCATCCTGAAAGATCTACCTTTCAGAAGGATGTCCTTCACCGCGCCGCTGACAGGGAGGAAATCGGTCTCTGCAGTGTTGATATATTCTGACAGGAATCGATCCATATAACTCGCTATAGGAGACCCCAGATTCGGAGTCCCGACGAGCAACATCTTCTCCACCTTACTCATGAATGTGTACCTGGAAGGGTCTTTCTGGTTTTCCTCATGCGCATAAGTGATCGCTGCCTGGCTTATCAGGCCACCCAAGGAATAGCCCAATACATATATACGCTCGAAACGGTGGTTATTGGTCTGTAGATATTCTGCAAGATCCTTGGCCGACTCCTCAAGCGGCTTGTGCGCAAAATAAGTGAAAGACCATAACTGATAAGGCTGATTGGTCATCTTGAACTCATTGATCAACCCTTCCCACACCTTCCCACTGCCCCACAACCCGTGCAGGAGTATTATGGCATTGCCATAATCAGGATTTGGTGTGAAGTGATTGATGAATTCGGCATCTCCACATTC
This sequence comes from Candidatus Woesearchaeota archaeon, assembly GCA_030591125.1. Classification (GTDB taxonomy): domain Archaea; phylum Nanobdellota; class Nanobdellia; order Woesearchaeales; family UBA11576; genus JABMQF01. Next base: position 557 of record JAUVBP010000064.1, read on the forward strand.
CGGACAGGATATGGTTATGGGGGCCAAAGTCACTTCACCATCCATAACATATCTTGACAGGTTGACTTCTGTCCTGACCAGATTACTTGCTGTATCTACCTCCCCATTGACAAATATCCATTTCGTCTCGCCAGCATCTATTGTCTTGGCGTAGATCGCTACGCTCAACTCATTCTCTTTCGCACTGACCTTGTAAGGGATGGTCACATTGACCATCCGGGATACGGCATCAGTCTCCTCATAGGTCACGACTATAGGTGTGCCGACGATCTTCAGGTTCTTATTGATAGGCTCGGGCTGGTTCTCTTTAGGCATGGATATGCTGGCCTTGATCCCTTTTCCGAAGTCAATCTCATAATCGCCGCTCTTCAGGGAACCATTAAGGGCATCATCATCCATGTTCACGGTCGTGATGTTCGTCGCGACAGTGCTTATGTTAAATACATCCTCTTCCAACGTGATCTCAGGCTCTTTTCCAGGACACAGCTTATTCGTATAGGTGGTCTTCTTGGAAGTGCAGCCTGATCCTGAACATTTAAGCACAGTAACATTCTCGAACTTATCAGGCACCATCACACTCGTCGTGAATGACTCACCACCACTGCATCCTGCCTTGAAAGGATTGGCTATGATCTCATACCCTTCAGGCAGGTCTATCATAGCAAGTATATCTTCAATAGAAAGCTTCTCTTCAATTATGCTGATCTCCTCATCACAGCTTATGGACGATGAAGTGTTCACTGTCTCTTTCACCCGACCTTCTGCCTTGGCATCTGCAAGATTAATAGGTGCTTCAGGACTGCGTGGAGGTGCTTCCTCTTCAGGGCTTGGCTCAGTCTCTGGTTCAGGTTCTGGTTCCGGCTCAGGCTCAGGCTCAGGTTCTGGTTCCGGCTCAGGCTCAGGCTCAGGCTCAGGTTCCCCTTCATCTCCACCCTCATCACCTCCACCAGTGTCACCACCGCCACCACCACCTGTCTGGGTCGCAGTGGTCTGGAGCGTGAAGTTAGAGATTGCGAATCCTGAACTGTTGAAGACAGTCGAAGCCTTGCAGTTCCATTCGAACAGCCCGTCACCCAGGGTCTGTTGGAAAGAGGTCTCATTCGATATCCCTGTAACATTGTTAGTGTCGGCCAGAGACCAGCTCCCTGACAGACCGAGATAAAGAGAGATGTCCTGAAGCCCCCCTTCATGTGATGCATTGCAACGGAATATCTGCGTATGTATCGCTGTCGATGTGCCATCTGAAGGGGATATGAGATTGACTGACGGGGGAAGAGCCAGGTCCATGAGTATACTGAACGCATCACCTTCTGAATCTACAAGGTTCTGTGTAGCATCTGTCGTGTTGAAGCCATAGAAATCACCCAGCTGGACCGTGACATTATAGCTCCTGTTGATCCTATCACCCGTACTGTTGATGAGGAAATCCTCAACAGGTATGTATGGAGTAAGGCCATCAGCACCAGTTACAGTCGATGCGAGTGGAGAAATGCTGTTCAAGAGATATACATCCACTGAAGCATCCGACGCAACACCTCCTGTCCTGTTCAGTGCAAGGACCTGCAGGTACCAATTGATAGATATCAGACCTCCTGTGTTGTCGCTTCCGACGGAATTCACAGACAACACTTCAGGATAACCTGGAGTAGGTGTGCTGTTCAGGAAAGACATCCCTTTGCCTGAGTTCCCGGAGATAGTATTATTGGTCATATTGACAAAGACATTATCTTTGAGCCATATACCATCAAGAGTGCTTTCAGATATGGTGTTGTTGAACAAGGTAATGTCTGAATATCCTGATATGTTCACGCCAGTACCTGTCGTCCCAGAGATAGTATTCTGCTCTATGTCAAGATCTGCTGATGACTCTATGCAAAGACCGCTTCCAGAGTTCCCTTCCAAGGTATTGTTGCGTGCAGTCAGTGAGTCCGACTCATATAGGCACAGTCCAGGACCATTGAATGAGATATTATTGTCCAGCAGAGACGCATCATCTGAATCGTAGAGATACGCCCCACCTAATGTGTTGTACACGATGGTGCTATTGTATAGATAGTCAGAATCAGATGCGTCAGTCATGTAACCATGACCTCCGTTGGAACTTATGGTCAGGTTCTCCAGCAGATTATGATGTGATATGTATAGGTAAAGTCCTGTGTCTGTGTTGTCATGTATTGAAATATTTGACAGCGTGTTACTGTCAGAGAACCAGAGCAGCATGCCGTATACCGAATTATTGTGCAGGGATATGTTCACGTACCTATTGTTGTGGCCATAAGAAGTGTATATCCCCCGCATGCCATTGGAACCCTCGAAGTCATCGACGACATTGTACTCGCCCCGGTCTATGAATAGACCATACCAGTCATTGTCGATAGAATCAGACCTCAGGATCGAATTATCATATGCCAGGTATAGGTATATCCCCACGCGATTATTTATTGATGTTATATCTGACAGGTCATTGTCATTAGATTGTGTCGAGAGGAAAATGCCTGAATTGCCATTGTCCTCTATCGTGGAAGCGGTTATGTTGCTGTGATTGGAACTGGTCAGCTCTATCCCTGAATTGGCATTGTCCTTAATCGTCGCGTTGACTATCTTTGTGAAATTAGCCGCAGATATGTGGATACCCTTGTAGTAATCGTTCACATTGCAGTCGATGATCGTGCTATTGTGCTGGTCGCTGTATATCCCTGTACCGCTGTCATCACCTATGATCAACGTGCCATTGCATCTCAGCTCCAGGCCCACCCCTCCAAACCTGATCACCCCTTCCATGAAAGAATCATTGATGTAATATGTTCCAGAACATAGGGTGGTGTCCACAGTTATAGGAATATCATCTCTTGGACTCAGGATTGTCGGGTCCAGAGGTGCGCAATCCTCTGAATCAGGTGATCCATCACCGTCGGAGTCGGTGCCTGATGCTACAGGCCCCCAATCAGTCACGTCTGCAGAGACAGAACCACCATTCTCCTGGCTGTAAGGGTATTGATAACCGGAATCACCATAACCGTCACTGTCATTGTCGAAGATTGCGAGTGTGGGAACATCATCCCATCTGTTACCTATCGGCGTCCCTGTCACAGTCGTGTTGAACCAATTATCAGCATTGTCAGATGATGCATGGACATCATTGGAGGTAAAGTCATTGTAGTGGATCAGATTGCCTGAAGAGCTGGTGAGATAGACCCCGTGAGTGTTGCTGATGAATGTATTGTTCCTGATTGTCGATGCCGTGACTGAAGAAAATGATATTGCCCGGGTGAAGTCGCTGATGTCACAGTTGATCAGAGTAAGGTTTGTCTGACTGGTGGCTTGGATGCCGAATCCGCTGAGCAGGCCTGTCATCTGATGGTTGTCGCAGTCTATAGTAACATCGTCCGCGTCGACAGTGAGACCATGCGATGAGCACTGGACGCTGCCGTTCTCCATACCCAGGTCAGCAGTCAAAGTGATGCTCCCGGATACTGTCTTCCCGCAGTAAGTCCTGTTGAGAGTGAGACCATCAGTCAGGGCGAGGGTCTCGTAGCTGTCCGATGTGCAGGTGACGTTCCAGGCGTAGCCAGTCGGAAGCCTGAATGTATGTCCGTGCCTGTACATAGATGTTCCTGAAGCATTGAATTCCATATCGTATACTGTGGGTGCGTCGCTGTACTGTATGAGACAATTTCCGCCATAGGTCGTGTTGTCCAGCGGCGTGCCTGATGTGCTCGTGTAGTTTGCATAGAACATCACAAGCTCTCCCTGCGAGACATCGGTCGAATCCGCATCAGAGTATATCATGAGCGAGGTGTTGATGCCTGATGTAGAGACTAACATACCTGTAGGTGTCCCTGTCAGCGTATCTATCTGTGAAGCAATAGCAAGGGCCAGCAGGAGAAGGAATACAAGCACCACACGGTCAGGAAGGACTTTCATCTTCCGCGTTTCCTCTCTGCCCTCTTTGCCACAGTTGCTATGGCGCTAGGGTGTTTTTTTGTGAGACCTGCTATACGCGAGTTAGACAGGCGATAGTTTGTCTTCAGATAATGCACAACGTGCTCAAGCACAGAACATGTACGGTCGCTGAATATCGATATCGGTACCAACAAGTCATCTTTTCCAGCAGTGATGGGTGTGGTGAGTTTCTTTGAAGCCCTTGAGTAAGATGTCCAGATGCTCCGGTCATCACGGTTGAGAAGCACAGCTATCTCATGGAAAGATAGATTGCAGTTCTCTTTCAGGTATTTGCAGAGAGACTCAGAAGGGCTGAGTGAGTGTGCGAATATCGATATCGGCACCGCATCTTCAGGACTGCTTTCGGTATATAGTGAGACAAGCTCATTGAGAGAGAGCTGTTGATTGAGGCGCATGAAGCGTATGATGGATCCAAGAAGTTCCCGAGACTCATCTGCACTGTCCGCAGAGCTATCTATAGCTTCCGTCCTCTTTTTGGCCATAGTCAAGATTGACGGGAAATTTGTTTATAAATATTTCGCTATTTTACTGTTTTTGTATTGTTTTTTACCTCTTTTGTTTATTTTTTACTGTATTTGTACTCAGAATTACGTGTAGAAAGTATACTGTTTATGTATAATAAATACTTAATTTGTATAAGGTATGTATAGCGCACAAGACATAGAACATAGAAAACATCACTTATTATCAAGCACAGAATGAGCATCAACAGCCGCAGAGTCCTTGTCAAGGATGCAACCTATGCTTGCAGCCTTTGCCTGGAACATCATGCGCAGGCAATCCAATTCCCTGTTGGAGACCCTGGCAAAATTGTCAGCCTCCACAAGACCATAAGGATAGCCGAGAAATATCGGGTCCCTGCTATTGCGGGCCAAAGATGAAAGCAATGCAGCAAAGTAGTCACCAGAACTGTGATGCTCAAAAGCATCAAGCCTGAACACATATGATGATGACGGGTGAAGCTTCACGAAACAGACGTCAACAAGGTCTTCGCGTGAACGTGCTGCAGAAGTATAGCACCAACTGCCTCCTGGCGAAGCACGGTTCAGGAGCGCGGCGACAGACTCACCATCACAGGTCAGGAGATCAGAGGTCTTTGATAGACCGCAGATCAAGACGTTATTCTGCTCTGCAAAACCCTTCAATGCTCCGACGAGCTTCTTCTCATCAGAGAATCTTGTGCAAAGGCTTCCATCGATGATGATGGCATCTCCAGAACCCAATCTTCCAGCAAGCAACAGTGCTGTAGAGAGCTCGGCCAGCCTCCGCACCATCCCAGGTATCCTGGAGATATTCACTTTTGACTTCCCTTCCCTCATAGATGCCTCAAGAGAGTCTATGTCCAGCTCTTCCTCAAAAAAAGAATCGGTCAGCGTGTGTGCCTTTGATTTCAGGAGCCTCGCAGAATAGAATATCTTGCCATCCACATTCTTTGTCGATGCCAACACATAGAACTCATCTGCTGAACAGGATGTGCGGTGTCCTCCGGAATATATAGAGTGGAATACGCGCACAAAATGGACACACAGAGATGGTGAGAGGAATATCTCCGCATTGCCTCCATCGATAAAGACAACCCGTGAATCTTCCGGGTCTGCGCCTTCGGAAAGTATGTTTCTGAAATTTTCAGTCTCTATAGCAGAAGCCTCAAGGTCTGGCTCTCCAAAAGAGAGCGATGTCTGTCCAGAACTAGCTTTCGAGGCCTGTATCTGGGCAATCTCCCCAACAAGCTCGCCGATGACATCACGGACCATTAAATAAAAGAATGAAAATCAGTTTTTAATATTTGTGATAACTGGTCGATCCTCTTAACTTATTTTTATGCTTCAGTGAACTGATGCTCATAGAAAGAGTCTCAGACCCTCTTACCCTTTAGCGTAAAGACCTTCATCTCAAGTACTATGACCATTATCAAAGTGACGACAAGCGCCTCCCAGATGGCACCAAGAGCGATTATCATACCCAAAGCAGCAACACCCCAGACGCTTGCTGCTGTCGTCAACCCCTTCACCTGAACACCATGGCTCAATATAGTGCCTGCACCGATAAAACCTATACCAGTCATCAATGCTGCACCCATACGTGCGACAGAATCGAGCTCAAAAGAAGCCATGAACGCGTTTATCAGGAATGCGCTGGTCATGCACACCATGATATGCGTACGGATGCCTGCATAATGCCCGCTCCGCTCCCTCTCGTAACCGACAACACCACCAAGCACAACTGCAAGGAGTATCTTCACAAGGGTCAACAGGTTAGGGTCCATGATTATCATAGTACATCATCTGCG
>JAUVBP010000115.1 GCA_030591125.1 Candidatus Woesearchaeota archaeon
AAGAGCATAGCCGCAGAGAATACCGAGTATGATGAAGATATGGCAAAGATAGGGACGAATGCAGAGGAAGAGCTGCATGCGGTCGATGATGAAGAGGGTGACAACAATGAGTAAAGAGACAAAACCGACAGAAGTTGTCAAGAAGATAACAGGGATAGCCAAAGAAGTGTATGACAACATCAAAGTCAAGACGGTCCCCTCATTAGTCATGCCGATAAGAGCACTTCAGAACGTGAGCTACGATGCAAAAGCAGGATTCTTCGAGCTTCTCGGAAAGACAAAAGAAAGGACACTCACAGCATCAACAGTAAAGACATTCGCCCAGACTCTCCTCATGATGAATGAGTCCAAGAAGATCGTAGGTGATGACGATATCGCGACCAAGAGAGAGATGTATTACATCTCAAAGAACTGGGGCGATGCCATGTTCAAGGAACAGCCTGAATCAGATTCTGTCATGGATGATGTAGAGTCCATGATGCTCGTCAACAGGGAACAGTTAGGATTCATACCAGAAGAGAAAGGAGGAGATGTCGCAGGACAGCTCATAGTGATAGACAAGGATCCGGATACAGGCAAAGCGATAAGGATCGACTGTACCCAATTCGGAAGCGGAGCTTACTCTGTGCCCAGCAGTGTAGAGCATCTCCAGTTCAAGACAGATGCCAAGTTCATACTGGCCATAGAGACAGCAGGTATGTTCCAGAGGCTTGTCAAGCATAAGTACTGGAAGAAAGCCAATTGCATCCTCGTATCCATGGGAGGAGTCCCGACAAGAGCCTGCCGAAGATTCATAAGACGGCTCGCGGACGACATGAAAGTGCCAGTATATGTATTCACAGATGGAGACCCTTACGGATTCCTCAACATATACAGGACATTGAAGGTAGGCAGCGGAAACGCAGCACACATAAACAAGTTCTTCTGTGTGCCACAAGCAAAATTCATAGGAGTCACACCACAGGACATCATAGATTACAAATTACCCACACACCCGCTCAAGGATGTGGATATCAAAAGGATAAAAGACGGGATAAAGAATGACCCATTCGTACAGTATCACAAGGAATGGCAGAACGCACTGAACCTCATGGTAAAGATGAAGAAAAGGGTAGAACAGCAGGCGTTCGCAAAGCACAGCCTGAACTTCGTACTGGAGAAATATCTGCCAGAGAAGCTCAAGAACCAGAAGACCTGGCTGCCTTGATTCAGGAATGAGTCAGAATAAAACCAACAGCATAATCCATAACCTTATTGAAATCATTTTCTTTTGAAAAATCATGGCCCGCACCTTGAATAATCTCTAGTTTACAGTCTTTGATCAAGGCGAGAGTCTTCTTACTCTGCTCTATTGGAACAACGTCATCAGCATCTCCATGTATTATCAATGTCGGAATGCTTATCATCCCAGCTGCTTTGTAACCATCTAGATTCTCAGAGTCCTCAAAGAAAGAATAATTTAACCTGTGCTTATCACCTTTGCCACTAGTGTGCCAGATAAAACCCTGCTCTTTCCAGACATCAAGAGGATTCTTATCATTCTGTGCCAGAATCTTTGCCATATAATTAGAGACCGGAAATTCATGGAACTGGTTTCATTCAGCAATACACATAATAGAAATAAATATGAAAAAATCTGTAAAATGAGATGGACCCGGCGGGATTCGAACCCACGGTCCCTGGCTAACTCCGCAAAGGATAGAAGGCCAGTGCCCTATCCAGGCTAGGCTACGGGTCCATATCTGTTAAATCATTTAATTTCAGACTATTTATAAAGGTTTTGATAAGAATAAATTTAAAAAGTGTGGGCGTTATCGATTAATACAACGGCGGAGTCGCCAAATCCGGTAAGGCAATCGCCTGCAGCCCGGATCGCTATGTTGAGCATTACATGCGATGAAAGGAAGATAGCGATCATTTGGGGGTTCAAATCCCTCCTCCGCCTCTTTTAATCTTTTCAGTCTTTCAAAAAAGGTGATCCTGAATGGAATTCACAGTTTCTACAAACAGCAGACAAGAGTTGGTCGACATAACCAATGAAGTAGCGGATGCGGTGGAGAGATCAGGGGTCAAGAGCGGACTCTGCAATGTCTACGTACCCCATGCCACTGCGGCAATAGCCATAAACGAGAACGCTGACCCGAACATAACATCAGATATAATAGACGCTCTGAATAAGATTGTCAAGGAAGGTGTGTGGCGGCACGACAAGCTTGATGGTAATGCGGCAGCACACATAAAAGCTGCGATAGTGGGGCCTAGTGAGACAATACCTATCGAAGAAGGAAAGCTCGTGTTGGGTACCTGGCAAGACATATTCCTCTGTGCTTTTGATGGGCCAAAAGATCGCAGGGTCAGAGTCACGATACTTGGAAAATAGGTGAGACAAGATGTCAACATGCGAAATGTGTGGACGTGAAGCGTCACTGGTCAAAGCAAAGATAGAAGGGACAGAGCTTGAGCTATGTCCAAACTGTGCCAAGTTTGGAGAAGTGATCGCCAGACCTGCACCGATATACACAAAGAACATCCCGCACTCAAGACCGGTACAACGTCCAAGAAGGAAAGAAGTGCTGCAGATAGTAGTAGATGATTATGCTGACAGGATACGCACTGCCAGAAATAAGCTTGGCCTCACCCAGGAAGAGTTCTCAAAAAGGCTCAATGAGAGAGCATCAATAATGCAGAAGATGGAAGCCGGCCAGTTCAAGCCATCCATAGACACTGCAAGGAAGCTCGAAAAGCTATTGAAAGTGCGGCTCGTAGAACAGTATGACGAGAAAGGAGATATGCCAGTAGCCAGTGGGCATCAGTCAAAGAGCGAGGGGTTCACCATGGGCGACTTCATAAAAGACAAGAGGAAAAAATAGATCATATGTCAAGTCATACCCCTGTCGCATTAAGCACTTCCCAGATCTCGACACCCTTCTTATCATACACCTTCTTGAATGTGCTCTTGCTCGTGAAGAGGAACAGGAGACCTTCATCAGGCTTGCTCCAGACAAGACCTGATCTCATCTCAGGAGTGACGAAGATGTATTGGATGTTATATACCTGGAAAAGAGGCTTCACATCCTTAAGCTTACGGCTGTAGAATATAGAATCCTGAACCTTATACAGAAATTTCTGATCATACTCTGCTGTCTGCAGAGAATCTACAATGACCGGATTCCTTGCTATCGTCGATATACGGAAACCCTCATCATAATGGCTCAGCACAAACCGGTCCTTGAAAGTGTTGTCTCCGAGCCATACCAAAGCATCTACTATGTCTGGATTCGGTTCCATAGAACTCAATCTGCTCAGGTAAGATACTGAAGAGAAAAGAAGCCCGCATATGACAATCAGCAGGGTGAGATTCTTCACAGTCCTTACACTCCAGGGCATCTCGCAAAGCCTGACGAAACCTATCCCTGCCGCAACCGCGACAAAGAAAGAAAGATACATGTTCGCGACATTGCCTGCAAAAAAAAGTGAAAGCATCAGCAGGATCGACAAAAAGAAGAATGCAAGGAAAGATGATTTGTTCTTCCAGTGAGCTGCCACACCATATATTGCAAGCGCTATGCTGAAGATACCGAAACCGATTATACCTCCAAGATCCGAGGACAGGTTGCTGACGATGTTAAGATTCGGGCTGAACGTGTAGTTGTAATAGAAGCTCACCCTCTTGGCAAAAGAGAATATCGCCAACAGGAACAGCAAAGCGATGAACCGGTTCTGCATCTTCCTTTTCGTCAGGACATACGCCAGCATCACAAGTATGATAAGAATCGTGTTGAAAAGGCTGAAAAGAGCTACCAGAGCAAAACACAATATAGACAACGCCAGATTATAGCGCCCTTCCCTAATGAAAAAACAGAGACCTGCAAGAGAGATGACAATCGCTGCTGAGTGAGGTGTAGATATCGTAAATGTGTATATGAACGCAGGGCTCAAAGCAAGCATCAAGAGGATCAGATGTCTCTTATAATCCTCTGTGACAAACGATTTGAGGATGAGATTGAATAGCAGCACAGATATCAACCCAAGCACGAAAGGCAGGATCCTGGAGGCATTGGCCAATGAAGTGAATCTTGAAGTGAATACCAACATGTAATGATAAGGGTTGAAAAAATAATCTCTTGGAGAGTATGAAGAGTCAGGTATGCCCTCAGGAGGTGTGAAGATGTTGATCGACTGCTCCTGCATCAGTCTCTTGGCGGCCCTGAGATGGTAATATGGCTCTGAACCGATAAGAGAATCATTGCTCTCATAGAAACGCGTGAAAGTAGGAAGCACAAGAACTATGAATAGAGCCAAGACTGCAAAGACAAACAGGTTATATCTCTTAAGACCTTTTGGTTTTGCCATCTTAAACAGACCTTATCTCACAAGTCGACCGGTATATCTGCACGCCCTTATCATATACAAGCTTAAAACAGTCTTTATCAGCATACTTG
>JAUVBP010000072.1 GCA_030591125.1 Candidatus Woesearchaeota archaeon
CTATCGTAGCCCTGTCACCCTCGATCTTGATTATCTTTCCAGGCATCGCCAGACACATAGTATACACCTATAACATCCTACATAACATCCTACATAACATCCTACATAACATCCTACTGCCATAAAGTATAGCATTACAAAAATAATATAAACCCCTGTCTTGTATAAATATGTTATGTTGTATCTACTTGCGTTCGGAAATCCGTACCTCAAAGAGGACAATCTGGCCCTGGAACTTGCCGACCTGATAATAGCTGATAAGGTCAAAGGCATCGAGGTGATCAAATGTGTCTCTCCTGAAGAGGTCCTGCAATATACTGACAAGGAGTTCTACATCCTGGATGTTGTAAAGGATCTGCATGAGGTGCGTGTGTTCAATGACATCGACAAGATAAATGCAAGGAACCTGGTCTCTATGCATGACTTTGACCTCGGCTTCTTCCTGAAGCTGATGAAAGAGACTGGCAAGATAGATACAGTCAACATAATCGGCGTCCCGCAGGAAGGGGACCTGAAAGAGCTGAAAGATGAAGTCCTGAAAATCATCTCTAAGGATGGAGACCAAGACGAGAAAGATTCCCCTGCAGACTTTGTGCTTGTAGGGGTAGGGAACAGCATGGGTGCAGACGACGGTATCGGCTGCTACATCTCAGACAGGTTCAAAAAAAGACAGATTCCTGGATGGAGATCGATCAACTGCGGCACAGTACCTGAGAACTTCACATCAGTCATACGCAAAGGGGATCCAAAGACCGTTGTCATAGTAGATTCAGCCGAGATGAGACTCCCTCCAGGAGAATTCCGCATAATACCGACGGAAAAGCTCAGCAAGCTCGCGCTCACGACACATGCGATGCCACTCTCAGTGCTGATATCATATATTGAAAAATCAGTCCCTAAAGTGATATTCATAGGGATCCAGCCGAAAAAACTCGGGACAGGTACTGAGCTGAGTCCAGAACTCCTGAAAAGCGCAGAAGACCTGATCAAATATTTAGAAGATAAGGAATTCAGGAAGATAATCAGGCTTGAATAAAGAAAGATGCCCTGTCAATCCATCATTTCTCGATAAGATTAGGGCTCTTCTTATCAGTCTCTGCCAGCAGAAACTCCTTACTCGAAGAAAGCGCTTTCACAGGACACACATCGACGCACTCTGCACACATTATGCAACGCAGCACATGATGCTTTATCTTCTTCTCCTTCGGAAGATATTCCATCGCATTTGCAGGACATACTGTGACGCACATCCTACAACCGATACACTTTGCCCTATCATACTTTATCTTGCCCCTGAAATCATCAGGCACAGGGATAGGATCATTTATCTTTTTCACGTCGCTGACCTTGTTAGGGGCGTGCTTCTTAGGGAAAGGGTTGGTGAAAGGCTTCTTCACCAATTGCTTAAGTAATGTAGGTATTATGCTCATTGCTCATCACATCATCGAATCTAAGGATATCAGCAGCAGCCCAAGAAGGCTGATGCCTGCAGATACCAACCAGAAGAACTTTGTCGCCTGGTTGATCTTCAATCTTGCGAACGCGACCCTAACAAATGTGAGGCCAAGGATGGCTATGACTGTAAACTTGACGAAAAAGAATACTACATTGGCTGCAATCGCGAGCCAGCCAGTATACATGAATGAAGAGAACATATCACCTAATGAACAAGGCAGCAGCAGCCCGATGACCAGTGTTATGAATGCACAGAGCTTCACAGCATCTGATAGCAGGAACAATGCAAGGTTCCTTCCGGAATAGTCTACAAGCACACCCCCCGCCAGCTCTGTGTCTGCCTCAGGGTTATCGAATGGCCCTTTTATCAGTTCTGCACATAATGCTATGAGTATAGTCACTATCAGGAGCACAACACCAAACCCGCCCACAGGTCCGACGAGAGTCAACACAGGATGCTGCATGAATGTTGAAAAAGTGAAACCCTGAAGATCAGGGAACATGCTGCTTGTCTTCCAGACCACTGCCATGACAAGTACAGCAAGAGGGAACTCATAGCTGAGCATCATGATGAGTTTTCTCTGTGCCCCGACAGTCGCATAATTATTCCCTGATGCGAAACCACCTATGGCTATCGCAAGTGCAGGCAGCATGAGGAGATACAGCACTAATATCAGATCACCATATCCTGATAATATCGGTGCCACTCCCAAGAACGGGAGGTATAGTATGAGCAGCAGGGCGCTTGCGAGCGCGATGACGGGCGCGAGATTGAACAGCCAACCGATCGCGTTATCAGGGACAATAGTCTCCTTTGCAAGCAGCTTGACAAGATCCCTGAACGGTTGGACAATCGGCGGCCCGATCCTCGACTGGAATCGCGCTGCGATCTTCCTGTCCAGACCTAAGAAGAACAGTCCTACGATTATCGCCAAGAGCAGCATCAACGCTGCAATCATCGGGATCATCATGATTTCTGATAGCATTGTTCTTATACCCTCATCTTACTGGTGGCCTCTCTCTATCTTACCGAACATCTCGCTCTTCCTCAGGCAAAGCTCGTGAAGATCATATTTGTTCATGCTCTTTCCTGAATTACCTTCTATTATCGATACCCTATCTAGACATGCGATGCAAGGATCTATTGAACATATGATCACCGGGATGTCTGCTATCTGTGCATCTTTCATCATCACAGGTACAGCCATCAGATTATTATAAGTGGGTGCCTTTGCCTTCCATGTATCTACAACTTCCTTCTTCGCGAGCCTCACATAATGATGGAGTTCTCCTCTTGGCGCTTCTGTCCTTGCAATACCTTCTCCTTCCGCATTCTTGAGTCTGGATAATATCACTGCAGCTTTAGGTTCTGATACCAATGATCCTTTGGGCATCTGATCGATGCATCGCTCGATTATCTCTGCAGACTGCTTTATCTCAAGAAGCCTCACAATTGTCCTGTCGAGGACATCCCCATTGATCTTCCCAGTCACCTGCGAAGGGAGTTGTGCCTTTACCCCTATATCACCATAAGCCAGGTACGACCAGTCTTGCCGGGTATCTTTATTCAATCCCGACCCACGCGCAGTTGGACCTACAGCGCACAACTTAAGTGCATCATTTTTTGTCAATACACCAACGCCTTCAGTCCTCATCCTTATCGTCTTGTCGTTGAGGAATACATCTTTGAACTTCTCAAATGCCGCATTATAGTATTTGATAGACTGACGTATCTTCTCGTGCTTCTCTTTAGGTATGTCTCTCCGCACACCACCTATAACATACACACCATAATTGACCCTGTTCCCGCTGAGGTATTCTAAGAGATCCATCACGTCCTCTCTCACCTTCATGCCGTAATGGAGCACAGAATGGAATCCTATCTCATGCGCGAGCAGTCCTGCCCATAGTATATGTGAATGTAACCTTTCCAGCTCACAGAATATCGTCCGTATGTAGTCTGCCCTTTCAGGGACTTCTATCCCTGCAGCAGCCTCAACTGCTCTAGAGAAAGTCGATGCGTGCGAGACAGAGCATATGCCGCATATCCTCTCAGAGAGGTACAGCACCTGTATAGGATTCCTCTTCATGCCCAGAGCTTCAATTCCTCTATGTGCATTCCCTGGCTTAAGATTTGTCGCAATGACCTTCTCCCCAACAATCTTAAAATCAAAGAATATCGGTTCTTCTAACGCAGGGTGTACAGGACCGAGGAACATCTTATATGCATCATGCATTTTCTTCTTTCCTCCAAGGATAATTTCCTTCAGGATGCTTCTCCGGGAGGAACGCCCGCTCTTTACTGATCCCTTGTATGTCAACACCGAGCATCTCCTGCTTCTCTCGCTCACTCAGCAGAGCACCCGGTATAAGGTCAGTTATCGTCGGCAACTCAGGCTTTGATTTCGGAAGGAATACACACAGGTTTATCCCCTGCTCCTGGAGCTTACCGCCATAGTTTACATAGAAGTGGTATATCAGCTCAATCTCATTCCCTGTATCTCTGCCGGATATCACCGACAGGAAAGGATAATTCAGTCCACATATCTCCGCCACAGCATCTTTGAATACAGATCTATCCATTGTAAGCCAATATGCCAAAGTGCTGTTTTTTTTCTTTCCATGAGCATGCTTGTCTTCACGGATATCTTTGACCTTGCCCTTGAACTTATCACTAAGTCTCTTCACGATCTCTTGTGCATCAGGATTTTTCGTCATTTTTGTTCAGTTATCCGTTTAGTCAATATTGTGCTTCTCTTATTCACTATTTTACTTCTCTTTACGGTCTTATCTTTATTTACTGTCTTATTTTTATTTGCCTGTTTTCTTTTCTTCACAGGTCTACTTTTCTCTGCCTTTTTATCCATCTTTTCCCACAGCTTGACAAACGCATGTATTATCGCTTCAGGTCTGGGCGGGCATCCCGGGACATACACGTCGACAGGAATTATCTTGTCGATGCCGCCCAGGGTATTGTAGGAATCATAGAACACCCCTCCAGTCGAGCCGCAACTGCCGACGCACATGACATATTTTGGCTCAGGCATCTGCTCATACACCCTTTTTGCCCTATCAGCCATCTCTTTTGTGACAGGTCCAGTGGCAATAAGGACATCTGCGTGCCTTGGAGTCCCCACAAGCTTGATCCCGAAACGTTCTGCATCATATCTTGGCGTCAATGTCGCGACAATCTCAATATCACAGCCATTACACGAGCCGGTGTTCAGGTGGAACACCCATAATGATTTCTTGAACGTGTTTGTCTGTCTCATATTACACCATCAGCAGGATCATCAATAACACTGCAAGCATCGTGACAAATGCCCCTATATATTCATTGACTATTCCCGTATGATATCTTATCAATAGCCTATAGATAGGCGCGAACGCATCGAGGAGGCCCCAATACATATCACTCGACCTGACCTCTCCTTCAGGGTCATTTACGTTTCCGGACAGGAAAGGTCTTGTCTGCCCGGTCCCTTTCTTGTATCTCTTGTTTCCTGCAGCGCGTATGAGGTATACCAGGATAAGTATCAATACCAGCGCAACCAAAAGTACCAAAGGATTCCATATCCCTTCATTTGTAGATATATCTGTAGGTATTGATGATATCACGGTATTATCGCCCCCACATATCCTGCGTGGTTGATGAGCGCTGTTGACGCAGGCTGGATGAAGTTATCGACGATCAGTCCTGGAAAAAGTCCTATGAATATGACAAGAGCTGCAAGAAGGAGCATGCCTGCCATCATCAGCTTAGGTACTTCTTTTGACCCCTTTGCAGATCTTTTCAGTGATCCAAGGAAAGCAGAATGGAATATCTTCATGAACACCGCCAAGGTCAAGACGCTCACTGCGATGGCGATTATCGAAAGCAGGGGATTAAACCTGAACACTGATTCATACAGCAGAAATTTTGAGGCAAAGCCGTTGAAAGGCGGTATGCCTGATATGGCAAATGCGCCGATCAGGAAAAGCGCCGCAGTCCACGGCATCGTACGTGCAAGGCCGCCCATCTCATCCATATCTCTCGTCCCTATCCTATAGAATATGGCACCGGCAGCAAGGAAGAGGAGACTCTTGTAGAATATATCATTGACTATGTGGAATATCCCTCCGTTCAAGGCAGTGATACCGAAAGCGCTCAACGCCGCAGGATCGGACAGGACCGCAAGACATACACCTATCCCTAACAGCATGTATCCGGTCTGTGATATCCCTTGATATGCGATTGCCCTTTTGATATCCTTCTGGAGAAATGCCATCAGCACACCCACTATCATGGATGCTATACCCATCAGTATTATTGTCCAGCCAAGCGCAAGCGTATTCGACTGTACGCCGAACAAGGTGAACATCACCCGCACGAGTGCATAGATTCCACTCTGGCTTATCACGACGAACAAGGCGGTGATCGATGCAGGAGTCCTGCTGTATACATCCGCAAGCCACATATGCAATGGCACTGCACCGCATTTCATGGCGAATCCTGCGATGAGCATGCACAAGGCAACCTTATCCAGGAGAGTGTATTCAATCATGGTCGAGAGCGCCGCGATATTCAGCACACCGTACTGTCCATACAATATCCCTATGGCAAAGAGGACAAACAATGCAGCTATGGTGCTTATCATGATATACTTGAATGCGGCTTCCGGCGCTTCATCATCATCACGCCAGAATGATATCAGCCCGGCAGATGCCAAGGACAACAGCTCGAGAAAGACGAACAGGTTGAACAGGTCTCCTGTAAAAAGCAATCCATTCATTGATGCGATGATGAGCAGGATCAATGCGTAATGTTTGCCTAACCGCTCATACTTCTTCATGAAGCAGAGGGAATATACGATCACCGCA
>JAUVBP010000015.1 GCA_030591125.1 Candidatus Woesearchaeota archaeon
AAAGTAAAAAAAGATTTATGCAGTCATCGGTTGCCTCTGCCTGAGCCGTCTTTCATACCTTTACCTTGGCCCATACCACCTTCACGGTCTCCTCTGCCATTCCCGTCATGCATCCCGTTCCCGTTTCCAAGACCGAGTTCAGCCCGTAATTCCGCGGCTTCAGCATTGTCTCCTCGTTCTCCTGCCTCATGGGCCTGGACAAATATATCGAAGTTTTCAGGAGTCACTACATCAACAACCCGCGGATGTCTTCCATCTTCTGTCATCATGGTCTCCCATGCATCATAGTCATTGTTGTCAAATGCATGTTCCATGAGTTCATGCCGATCTGCGCTGTAGTTAGGTCCTTTTTCGGTGTAGTCTCCCCTGTATGCACTTACTGCTGTGATGGCCAAGACCATCAATGCAAGAGCGACAATCACCATTGTACTTGTTTTTTTCATTTCGTACACCTCCAAAGTGTTGATACTAAGATGGTCTGGCTCATTTATAAGCAGGAAGAAGGAAAGATGTACACTTGACGTCCACATTATTTATAAACGTTTAAATATCTGTTATCCTTTGGTGATTCTCTATGTTCAGATGTCCTTATTGTAATCCTGTATGGATGAGTGTTGAGCTGGTCTTCGCTGCAGCAGTCATCATACTGTGCATGCTGATATTCTTCAGGACAAAAGAGCTCTATACTCTCACTGAGCATAAGGGGATAAGATATTTCAGGAATACCTTCCTGTTCTTCGCTCTTGCTTTCGCTTCCAGGTTCGCTTTCCACCTGTTCGGGATATCAGGTGCAGGGTTTGATTTCCGTCTTCCTCCTGAGTTGATGGGGCCATTGCCTCTTCTGGTCACCAGTTATTTCAGCACGATCGCCATATTCTATCTGCTGTTCAGCCTGTTGTGGAAGAAGATTGACGTAAAGTACTTCATTCCCGCAGCGCATCTTTTGGCATTGTCTGTGGCTGTGATGATATTCCTGTTCCGTTCTCCTCAGGTGCTTGCTCTGGTACAGCTGATGATCACAGCAGCGACTCTTGTCCTTGCTTATCTGCGTAGTAAGCATTCAAAGAGCTTCTCAAAGCTTTTCAGGATATACATATTGCTGTTTATAGGGTGGTTGGCTAATCTGCTGGTCTTGAGCCCGAGATGGGCGATCCCATTTGAAGCGAAGGTGGCATCTTATTGTATATCTATTGCAGTGTTCGGAGTGATATTCTACAAGGTCCACAGGTTGACCAGGAAGTAAGATGAAAAAAAGAGATAGGTTAGAGGTGATACATGACATCCTGAAGGTGATACGGGATAATCATAATTCTATCAGGCCCACACCTCTTCTGCGTCTCTCAAATCTGTCCAGCCAGAGTTTTAATGATTATATAAGAGAGCTTTTAGACAAAGGGTTTGTCAAAGAGATCAAAGATAAGAAAGGGAAGAGGTTCATCACTCTCACTGACAGCGGGTTTGAATATCTCGACAGGTATAAGATGATAAAGGGCTTCATCGATGATTTCAATCTTTAAGCCATGCTCATGACAACAACTTGCGCTATCATTGTGCTGAGTATGATATTGCCGATGAATAATGGTCCTATCATCTTCTTGAAGGGATAGTCTGTCAATCCTCCTGTAGCTGTCAACAGGTTGTTTGGTAGGGGTGTAAATCCTACGTAGAGGAGCATTGCAAGCCTGACTATCAGGTCAGGTTTCTTCTCTATCCACTTCACTGCTTTCTCTACACGTTCTTTGGTCTTTCCTGAAAGTATGACCCTTCCTTTGTATCCAAAATAGAAATAGAGCGCATTGCCGATAGTCAATCCTGTCCCTGCAATGATTCCTAGTATTATAGGGTTCAATCCCCCTGCTGCTAATGTTCCGACAACAGGATAATATGATATCGTGGTGAACGTTGCCGCCCCCCCGAAGACCCCTACAAAGAATGAGATGATATACCCGTTCTTCACACCTATCATCCCGATCAATTCCTCAGGCCGCTTGAAATAGAGCATGATGCTCCACAGGACGATGAACACTAACAACCCGACAAATACGATGTGTCTCTTGAGTATCTTTCTCATGACATGCACTTGGAAATCTCTATATTTAAAGCTTTGTCCTCAGAGCTCGTCGTAATACTCGCTCTCCTTTGTGGTGAGCTCTACACTCCTCTCTGTCTTGGGCACAAGCACTTCATCTTCTACAAAATCCTTGAGCATCTTATCTCCTTTGGTCAGTGCCTTGAATATCTGGGAGAACATGTACCCTACATGTATCCTATTTGTCAGATCAAGCTTGTTGACGTCTATCTCAAGCACGTTCTCCTTGTGGAATCCGAAACGCACGACATCAGAAGCATACGTAGTGTACCATTCTCCAAGAGCCCTTATCTCGCTCCTGCTCCATCCGCCTTCGAGCTCCATCTCGCGCCCGCGCTGCTGTATCCGTTTCCATGCCAGGTCTGGACTCCCTTTCAATACTATGATCAGGTCTGCTGAAGGCAGTTTCGAGTTCTCTTTCTTGAATTCTGCAGTGAGCAATTCAAGCTCCCTGTCAGTGAGATATCCTTCCTTGTTGAACTGGTGGCAGAACACAAGGAGATCCTCTGCAAAGCTCCTGTCCTTGACATGGCTCAGCTCAGATTCCTTTGCCTTCCGGCGATGTGCAGAACGCATCTTCAGGAAATGCAGCTGAAGATCATAGCAGTATGCTTTCTTATCTTTCAGGAACTTTTCCAGCAGGGGATTATCTTCTGGATGTTCGTACAGCCCCTTTATCCCGAGGCTCTGTTCCATTATGGCTGCCAATGTAGACTTTCCCAATCCTACATTGCCTGCGATCGTTATCAGTTTTGGATATATCTGGAGATACTGCTGCAGTTTCTTTTCTGCCTCGATCGCCTTGAGCGTCGCTTTTGTCTCTGGCAGCATCACCCATTCGCACATGCCTGGAGTGGTCACTCGAAGATCAAGCAGTTCGATCTTCTTTGCTATCTTGACAACAACATCATGGAGATATTTTTCCATATTCCCATTTGCATCCCTGGTATCGATGGTCAGCACAGGACATCCTGCATGTCTTGATATGAACTGTTCGTACAGCTCGTTGAGTGTGTTGAGATACGGTTCAGGTATCCCCTCTTCGCCATCTCTTCCTCTCTGAGCTATCCGCCTTACCAGTGTAGGCACATCAGCCTTCAGGTATACTATCAGATCGGGTGGAGGTATCTTCTCTGTCATCATCTCATATGTCCGCTGGTATGCCAGGAATTCTGCCTCACTCATGTGGCCAAGGACTTTCTGTGCCATGCCGAATATATAGTAATCTTCTGAGATTGTCCTGTCTTCAAGCACTATCCCTCTGAAATGCTGGATCTTCCTCTGCCTGTCCAGCCTGCTGTTGAAGAACTCTATCTGTGCCATAAAAGCTGTCGCGACAGGGTCTTTGTAGAACGCCTCAAGCACTACAGGATTTATCTCTTCCTGGAATGACTTTATCTTCTCAGTGCCGTCCCTTTCAGGGAATGAGTCAAGAAGGAGGTTGGATAGCGGTGGTTGTGATGCAGCATCGACAAGGGTTGACTTTCCGACACCGATATTACCCACAATCCCTATCCGTAGATTCTCCATATTTTACACTCTTTTTGTCTATTCTCTTTTCCAACTGGAGAAAATTTATCTTACTTTAATATTTTTCCTGTCTTTATAAATAGAGAATCAATAATTGAAATCCTTCCCTTTCAGGAGGACACTCTGGTCAGCAGGGGCATCATTGCCCTTCTGTGAGATTCCCATCTTCTTCATCTTCTGGGCGACTTCACAGATGACTGTAATGTGATACGAAGGATGCTCAAACATGTCAGTCTCAGCATTCACGACAATCTTTGCAAAAGGGTACTCATCGAAAAGCTTGTCATAATTGTCGTTCAGTTTCTGCAGGTATTCAAGAGATATGTTCTTCTCCACATCTCTTCCTCGTTTGATTATCCGTTCGCGGAGGACCTTCACATCACTCACTTTCAGGTATACCATGAGTGTCGGGGGCTGGAAGTTCTTGCAGATCTCCTTGTAGGTCTTGTCATACACATAGTACTCCAGCTCGTGCATGTTGCCCAGCTCATAGTTTGCAGCACCGAAGACATTCCGGTCCTCAAAGATGGTCCTGTCTTCTATGGCCATGCCTGTGAAGTCCTTGATCCGCTTCAGTGTCTCAAGCCTCAGCGCGAAGTAGTACATCTGGGATGTGAACGCCCAGCGTTTCTTGTCCTGATAGAATTCACCGAGCAGTCTCTTGTCGATCTGTTCCTGGAATGATCTGATGCCCTCACCTTGTTTGAGAAAACTCAGAAGAAGTGCCCTATTAGGCTCTTTCAGTATCTGTTTTGTGAACTCGGTCTTACCTACGCCGATATTGCCTGCGAATGCAAGATGTATCTCTGCCATTGGTTCCCCTGATACTTCACTTGCTCCCTAAATTATTTAAGTTTTTTCTTTAGTTTATATTGGCATCTTCTCTGTTTGCCACCGTATGTTTTATATATCAGGACGCTTTAAAAAGGCCTACAAACTAAAGAAGGTGATCTCATGAAACGACTATTCATTTTCATTACGATTATTTCATTCATTCTGGCGATAGGTTGCGGAAGCAATGCCCCGGTTGATGTCCAGCCTGGACCCGAGCCGATACCTGAGCCTACACTGCCTGATATGGGCCAGGTAGATCCTGGTGCAGAGCCAGTTGTAGCAGAGCCTGAGCCGATACCTGAGCCAGAGCCAGAGGAAGATATCCCTGGTGCTTCATCAGAACCTATAGGCAACCGTGTGACTGGTGAAGAGCCTGAATATGTTGATGAAGAGGTCCCTGAAGATGCAGAGGCGATAACACTCAATGCTGACAAGACCATGAGCGAGACTGAGGCTACAATCTCAAAAGGGACAACCCTTTATTGGAAGAATCTGGATGGTGACTGGCCTCACGTGCTTGCTGTGGAGACTGGCAGCGGTTGGGACACAGTACGCCATGCAAAATCCGAGCAGATAGTCGGTGGTGCTGTGTGGGAATACACCTTCGAGGAAGTTGGCGAGTTCCTTGTGCGTGACCTGTTTTCAGGCGGTATGCGCATGACAGTGACTGTTGAATGATTTATTTTTTCTTTTTCTTTTATTATTCTCTTCACTTCTTTTCAGTATACCATACACTTTAAATACCTGTTATTTCTCAATGGTATGGATCATATTTATCGCTAAATGAGGTAAAGAAAAATGAGGAAGATAAATGTTATATTCGTTGTCTCACTTCTTCTGTTGGCTCTTGTCCCCTTGACAAGTGCTGAGCCTGAGACTGTGAGAGTTTTCATCAAGTTCAGCGGCAATCCGCAGGCTGATCTTGTGGTAAAGACTGGTGGCAAAGTTCTGCATACTTATGAACTGCTTGAGAATACTATAGCAGTAGAGATGCCTGCAAAGGCACTATCTGCTCTGCTGAAGAATCCTAATGTCATTGGTTACGAGCTTGACGGAGAGGTACACACTGCTGGCAAGCCGTCAAAGTGCGAGCCCTGGCCTGAATGCAGGGATGGTGGTGAGGATCCTATTCCTGACCCTGACCCTACACCTACACAGGAATTGCCTTGGGGAGTTGACCGTATAGGTGCTGATCTCCAGCCTGCTGATGGTGCTGGAATCACTGTGTGCATAATAGACACTGGTGTGGACCAGGATCATCCTGATCTTGCAGCAAATATCATCGGTGGTAGGAACTTCGTCCCTAAGGGGGTTGTTGTCAATCCTGCCAAGTGGGATGATGACAATGGTCATGGCACGCATGTCGCAGGGACTGTGGCAGCACTCGATAATTCTGAAGGTGTTGTGGGAGTCGCTCCTGCAGCATCGATACTCGTTGTCAAGGCTCTTGACAGGAAAGGTTCAGGATACTTGAGTGATGTTGTTGCGGGTATTGATTATTGCGTGGCGAATGGTGCTGATGTCATATCTATGAGCCTTGGTTCAAGTTCTGATGTGCAGTCCATGCATGATGCTGCGGATAATGCTCTTGCTGCGGGCGTGCTTCTTGTCGCTGCAGCAGGCAATGATTATGGTGGTGCTGTCGGTTACCCTGCAGCATATGGATCAGTCATTGCAGTCTCATCTACAGAACCTGATGACTCAATCTCAGCATATAGCAATGTAGGTCCAGAAGTAGAGCTTGCAGCCCCTGGTCGTAATATATTGTCCACATGGAAAGGTGGAGCGTATGAGACGATAAGTGGTACCAGCATGGCAACACCTCACGTGAGCGGTGTTGTGGCTCTTGCAAAGCAGCTCAACCCTCTGTTGACTGCTCCTGAACTCAGGACATTGCTCCAGAGCACTGCAGATGACCTTGGCGCTCTAGGCCTTGACAGCCTCTATGGCTATGGTCTTGTTGATGCAGAGCTTATCTAATTTTTTTAACCTTTTTTTCTTTCTTTTGTGCTTTTTCGTTCTGAGAAAAGGTGTCTTACCAACGAGGTGCAGGAAAGGCAATCTTTTTATAGGGTCTGTTTCTATTTCAACTGATAAGCCAACGTGGCACAATCTGGTACTGCGCCGGTCTCGAAGTGTATAACACGAGCGAACCGGTTTCCTCTGGATATCCCGGTTCAAATATCAAAGTGGAGTTTTGATGCTCAAACTTTGTTTGAAAGTCCGGGCGTTGGCGTCTGTATTCAATTACCACGTCGCAGCCCATAGATACTCGTGTCTTTATTTGTAGAAAAATGACCAATAATTTGGCACAAAGTTTTTTGTTTTTCAAATTCTCTTAATGAGATGATTATTCAGAAACTAATATTCAATTTTATAAAAATTTTAAGGAAGAACGTCACTTAAATACTGCCCTCTTGACAATCTGATTTTTGTACATTTGGCTTGATTTTCCATTTCAGCAATCCAATCATTCCAATTCTCCGCCACATTATCTATCCATTTTTTTGGGTTTCCTCTTTGCTCATATCTCTTAATATATTCATCTTTCAGTACTATATCTGGATAAACTAGTGTATATTCAATACCTTCATTTTCTAAAGTATCTGTAACCGCTGTATGGCACGAAATCAATATTATATCGCACTTACCCATTACATTTAGCATAGCCTGTACGTAATTATTTGGAAAATCTGGATGCAAATCACCATTTTTGTCTTTAGAAAACATACCAGAACAAAAATCTACTATGGATGAATCAGAATGTTTTCCAAGATATGTTTTTCCTACACCAGGAAACGCTGAAATTATTTTTGTTTTTTGGTTTAAATCTGACATGATAAACTGTTTTTCATTAATATTATAAAAATTTATACCTCCAAGATTGAAAAATATTAAGGTGAGGGCGAGCATACGATGTTTTGAAGGGGTTACTTGGTCATTAGATAAGCTCATCGTATTTAAACCTCGTAGCGCACTTGTAGCACAGGTATCAAAACCTCTCTCGTAGTCGAATTTAAATAATAGAGGTACCTATTAACGATCAATAATTAAGAATTCGCACCGGACGGTAAGTTCGACACCTTCCTCGTGCGCAGGCGTCTCAACAGCCTATTTTGAGTAAAGCTTAAAAACAGGCATCCAATCACCTCAGTCATGGAAGACAAACAGAGATGGTTTGGGAAACTGATCCTGCCGGGCATTGTAGTGATTTTCATCCTGTGTTTCAAGTTCGCAGGGCTGGTAACAGACTTCTGGTGGTTTGATGCACTTGGGTTCAAGGACATATTCCTCATCTCATTGAAGACAAAAGTGCTCCTTTTCCTTGCCTCTGCAGTCATCTTCTACGTGTTTGCAAGGTTGAACTTATGGATTGCATCACGGTTCCATGAGCGGCAGAAGGGTTGGATCTCTGGCAAGGCAAGAGAGATCATACTGTTATCAATATCATTTGTGTGCGGTATCGCCGTATCTTCTGAGTGGTTTGTGTGGCTTCAGTATTTCAGACAGGTCCCTTTCAATCTGACAGAGCCCATCTTTATGCAGGATGTGTCTTTCTATGTCTTCTCTCTTCCATTTCTGTTGTCGATCCTGGGCTATGTGATGCTGGTCATTGTGGCCACAACAATCCTCGTGGCCATAGATTACTTCCAGCCGATAATCTCGGGCTGGTTCGACCAGTCAAAGCTGAGCATGGTCAAGGACCCTAACACTGGAGTGCCTGCATACAGGGCTGACTTCAGGTCATCGTTCAAGAAGCTGAAGAAGAACGCACTGAGGCACGTGACAGTGCTTGGGTCGCTCATATTCTTGTTGATATCCGGAAAGCACTACCTCACAAGGTATTCTATAATGTATTCTGAAAAAGGGATTGTTGTAGGTGCAGGGTATACTGACGTGAATGTGTTCCTGCCGATAATAAAGCTGTTGATGGTGTTCGCATTCTTGATCGTGATACTGTTCTATATATGGATGTTCTATATATCAAAAGAGCCTAAGTTGAAGAAGAGACACATAGTGGCTACGATAATGGGTCTTTATTTCATCTTTGCATTCATCGGTCCGGGTATGATCCCAGGAGTTGTTCAGTCACTCAAGGTGTCTCCTAATGAGCTTAATCTTGAGAGGCCATTCATAGAGAACAACATAAAGTTCACTAAGATCGCATATGGGCTTGATGACGTGTCTGAAAAGGATTTCAGCTCAGAAGGCAGGGTGACTGCAGAGCTTCTTGAGAACTCTACGGAGACGATTGACAATGTACGGCTGCTGGACTGGCGGCCTCTTGTCCAGACGTATAAGCAGACCCAGGAGATAAGGCTGTACTATGAGCTTGCAGAGATAGACATAGACCGTTACAGCATCGACGGCAAGTATACAGAAGTCATGCTTTCTCCAAGGGAGCTTGAGCAGAGGCAGATAGTCTCGAATGCCCAGACCTGGGTGAATCTTCACCTGGTTTATACTCATGGTTTCGGTGTTGTGGTAAGCCCTGTGAATTCTGTCACTACAGAAGGGCTTCCAGATTACTTCTTGAAGGATATCCCTCCTAAGAATATTCTCAAGGAACCTGCTCTTGATGTCGAGAGGCCTCAGATATATTATGGTGAGACTGAGAATGACTTTGTGGTGGTCAACACCAAGACTGAAGAGTTTGATTACCCGAAGGGGACCACGAACGAATACATCAATTATGATGGCAAAGGAGGGGTCGTGCTTGACACTTTCCTGAAGAAGCTGTTCATGGCGCTCCGCTTCAGGGACATAAAGATACTGTTGACAGCAGACATAACTCCTTCAAGCAGGATGATGTTCACGAGGAGTATCCAGAGCAGGATAAGCAAGCTGACTCCTTTCTTATTGCTTGATGATGATCCTTATATCGTGATTGATGATGGCAAGCTCGTGTGGATACAGGATGCTTATACTATGACAGGAAATTTTCCTTACTCACAGAAGGCAGGGAAGATAAACTATATGCGTAATTCAGTGAAGATTGTTGTTGATGCGTATGATGGGACTGTCACGTATTACGTGACTGAGGTCGATGATCCTATCATGGAGACGTACACCAGGATATTCCCTAAGCAGTTCAGGCATATCAATAGCATGCCATCTTCTCTGAGAGCGCATGTAAGATATCCTGTCGACCTGTTCAAGCTGCAGTCTGCTATCTATAGCACGTACCACATGGAGAACCCTACTGTGTTCTACAACAAGGAGGACGCCTGGCAGATACCTTCTGAGATATACGGGACAGGCCAGCAGGTGATGCTCGAACCATATTATATCATCATGAATCTTCCTGGAGAGGATAAGGAGGAGTTTGTGCTCATGAGTCCCTTCACCCCATTGAAGAAGGACAATATGATATCCTGGTTCGCTGCACGTTCTGATGGTGAGCATTATGGGAAGTTATTGCTCTACCAGTTCCCTAAGGATAAGTTGGTGTATGGGCCATTGCAGATTGAGGCGAAGTTCGATCAGGATTCTGAGATATCCCAGCAGCTTACATTATGGTCCCAGCAGGGGTCAAGCGTGACAAGAGGAAATCTTCTTGTGATACCTATTGATGACAGTCTCTTGTACATAGAACCACTTTACCTTCAGGCAGATAAGGGGAAGCTGCCTCAGCTCAAGAGAGTGTTGGTCTCTGATGGTGAACGGGTCGTGATGGAAGAGAGCCTGGGTGAGGCTCTTGAAGCACTGTTTGGCACGACAAGAGAAGAACGCAAGACCGGTGAAGGGGATGCGACAAGAAAGGAGCGGTTGGATGTGACGACTGATGATTATCTTGTAGAAGAGGCCAATCTTTACTATGCCAAGGTGCTTAAGGCCATGGAGGCCCAGGACTGGGCAGGCATGGGCGAGAACTTCGACCTGTTAGGTGAAGTCCTTGAGGATCTTAGTGTGGCTGATGATTCTGAGGTTGATACTCCTGCGGTAGATACTTCTACAGCAGATACTCCTACAGCAGATACTCCTGTGGCAGATACTCCTACAGCAGATACTTCTGAAGCTGTTGAGTGATTGTAGGGCAGTCCGGGCGCTGAAAGGTAAGTCTGACTTACCGTCCGCAATTAGGGTGTGGCCTTTTTGTGGCATAGATGTTAGAAACGATCTTATTGTTGAATTAGCGCTAAAAAATGAAGAAATGACATAGGAAGATAGACTAAATCAATTATAGATACACAACTTAATTATTTTCCTATTACCTCATTTATGGGTTAAGATCTTTACAGAAAGAATCTTTCCTTTGGAAAACGGAATTCTGTACGATAATACCTCCCTCTAGGGTGGTTGACTCTCCTCACCCTTCCGTCATGATAGTTCTGTAGATAATTTGAGACGTGTAAGCATATTTGGAATATGTCTCTCAGGTATTGCGCAGTTTGTCTTTTTCTTAGGTGGGGCATATCGATCAATACTGTGTTAGGACTGTATCCCTTTAATCTGTGATCCACAAATGATTCGACAAATCTTTTTGCCACTTCTTTCGACGGGTCACGCAGGAATTCTATCCCTAACTCTTCTGGTTCTGCTTCGACAAGTGGGCCTTTGGCCATTCCTATAAGGGTTAATATTCTAAGGTAGCAGCTTTTTACGCCCAGGTCTCCATCATTCTCTCTTCCAGAGAGTATGGGTCCTATCTTTTCTCTTATATCATTATTTCGAGGTAGATGTATCTGCCCCTGAAGATCCTTTGCTCCGCCGATATAGCCTCCGCAGATTATGCTTCCTGCAAGATAAGCCAAGGATGCTACAACTGGATGCGAATAAGGGATTCCTTCAGGATGCTTAAACATATCGATGTAGAATTCTGATCCGGGCATTTCCCTGAGTTCATTGAGCACTTTCACACTCCTGGGTATTGATCCTTCTCTCCAATCTCTGATGATCCTATTTTTTCGTTGATTTATCCAGCTTTTTCTTTTGTCTGCAGGCAGGTCCTGTGCTTTCTCCCATAATGTATCTTCAAGAGTTTTCCTGGGATGATCTGTTCTGAATTTTGCTTCAATGATTCCATCAGATATTGTTGTTAAGAATTCCAGGCCATAGTCTGCTCTTTGATTTGTTCCATAACCAGCAAACCAAGATTCTATGTCAGTATTTGGGAGCGTCAATTTAGTCATATCAACTACAAAGTTAGTCTTTTTAATAAACTCTTTGTTTATTTGTTACTATTTAGTAAAAACCCTCTGGCTAACTGATATCCATTTGTATCGATGGATTTATGTGGACTACTCTTTATTTACAGATAGAAATTAAGGATTCGCACCGGACGGTAAGTTCAAAATTCTCCCCTGGGTTGGCGCATTTTATTTAAAAAAATCTTAAATGGTACTTATTTTACTATTCTCGCATAATAAGTACATCATACTCAATTAAACAGGTTTTTAATGGAATAACCTTTATAAGGATATTATGCTAAAATGATAGATTGAGATGGTATTCCAAGTATTGTTAGATAAGCTAGGTAGTAGTGAAAGATATCTTCTGAAACATATGGTGTGTAGGAAGAATAGGCTACGCAGGGGTGTAGCTCCAGCAAGATACAGAAAGCCTAAATATTCTTTGAGAGATGAGAGAGAAAATAAGCCTGATAAGGATTGGTTCTTCAGGATATTGGATCATGTCGCTTCTGGTCGTGATAGTGGTTATTCTGCTGCGTATGCGTCTTATTGGAAGCCTGATGCGATCGATAGTCCGTCGTCGGAACTTAGGCGTGTTTTGCAGCGTGCTT